>USFU01000190.1 GCA_900554135.1 uncultured Collinsella sp.
CAGATATAGACACGTGAGCTTGAAGATTGTAGGGAAATCAATGTTCAAATGTCAAGAAATCAAAGGTAAAAGGTTGCAAAGAGTACACGGTTCCCCCATAAGCAGAATCGACATTTGAGGCCGCGGACAACTTTTCACGATATTTCATCGAGTTTTCAACAGGTCGTGTTGGCAATGTTGAGAACTTTTCGTCCGTTTTCCAAAGTTTTCAACAGGTTTTGAAAACTTGTCGAAAGATGAGAAACATTGCGCGGTGAGCTACTATTTGTTCGAAACCTTTTGAAAGATTGCGAGCGGCATGTCTGACGACTTCTACACCATGGTCGATTCCGGTGATCCGGCACCCGACAACGAGCACATCACCGGCGTGCGCGAGGAGCGCGACGAAGGTGGCCAGGTCACCGCACAAGCGCCAAAGGCCATGTACGCTGCGCGCATCGCGGTCTACGATGACATGCTGTCGACACCGCGCGTCATCGTCATCGAGCCGCAAGACGTCCGAACTTATCTAGAGGAGACAACCAACACCGTCTACCAGTGCATGAAAGAGCAGGGGGGACGCATCTCGCTGATGGTTATCCGCGAGATTGTCGAAAACTTTATCCACGCACATTTTGCTGAGCCCATCATCTCGATTCTCGATGGCGGCGATACCATCCGCTTTGCCGACCAGGGCCCAGGCATCGACGACAAGGAGCGCGCTTTCGACTTTGGCGTGACCAGCGCAAACAGCAAGATGAAACGGTATATTCGCGGAACCGGAGCAGGCTTTCCCATGGTGCAGGAATACCTGGAAAACGCCGGCGGCGCCGTCTCCATCGAGGACAACATGGGCAACGGCACCGTCGTGACGGTAAGCCTGAACCCCAAGCGCGTGCAGGAAATCGAGCGCGCCGGCGGGCGCGGGGCGGCCGTGCGACCCGAGGCGGAACAGCAGGCATACCCCATACCGGGAACATATTCGCAACAGCCCATGGCGGCGCAGCAGGCGCAACAGCCAGCCATGCCGATGCAACAGCCAAGCATGCAGCACATGCAAGAGTTCCAGACAGCGCCGGAGTCAACGGCACAAATGATGCCGGATACGATGGCGACGACAGGCCAGGAACCCGCCTCCATGCCGCAGCAGCCGATGGGTGCGCCGAGCGCTCCGCAGATGGGCCACCAACCGTATCCCCAGGGATACCCCGCCCAATACATGCCGCAGCAGGGGTATGCCCAGCCATATCCTCAGCAGTATCCGCAGGGATACCAGCAGCCGTACCAGCAAATGCCCCAAGCGCAGTACAACCCATGGGCCCAGCAGGTACCTCCGCAGCCTTACCAACAGTGGCCTCAAAGTTTTCAACAGCAGCCGCTACCCACGCAGAGTTCTCAACAACCAGCAGCTCAAATGATGTATCCTAATGCGGCGAATCAATATGCACAGCCGCAACCAAACGTATTTGTGAGCGAGCGCGGCCAGGCGGCACTGGGCTATCTGGCTCAAAACCAGGAGTGTGGCGCAACCGACCTGGCGCGGGCGTTTGGAAACTCGGCGCCCACATGGTCGCGAACGCTCAACGACTTGGCGCAGGCCGGCTTGGTAATCAAACATGGCCAGAAATACCATCTGACCGAAATAGGCAGCGCTCGCGTGCGAGCCCAAAGCTAAGGAACGGGAGAAACAGTGGACGAGGAAGCAAGCATCATCCTGGGGGATGCCATCGCCTTTTGCCAGCGCGACGGCCAAGATGCACGCCTCATCAATATGCTGGGACAATCGCGCGCTGTGAGTTTAACCGAGGACACCCTGACGATTGAGGCCCCTTCGCGCTTTGCCATCGCCCAGCTCAAAAAGCACCAGCCGACCATCGAGGCCTATCTGGAAGAGATTGCCTTTGCGCCGATTGCGCTCAATATCGTGGTACCGCAAGGCACCGCGACAGATGCGACCCCGGCCACTCCCCCGGCTACGTCCGCCATCGCAGCTGCAACGCCGGCGGCCGCGCCTCGACACGACGATGTTTCCCGTGAAACCATGTCGGCGCAGCCGAACGCGCCAGTCACACCGGCGGTAGCGCCAGCCCCCTCACCCATCCCGACAGCCACGCACATGCCCGTCGCCCACGAGGCGACGCCCGGCGAGGAATCGGGCATTGCAATCAAAAACACGTTGTCCGCCGACGATTTCCGCCGCATGATGACCCAAATGAATGGCAAGCCACCGGCGAAAAGCGCGAGTTCGTCCGCAGTGCCGGCAGCACCTTCGGCGGCGGCCCCGACGGCAGTCGAGAAAAACGCGGACGGGGCACCCCTCGCAGCGAATTCGAAATTCACGTTTGAAAACTTCGTCTTCGGACCGGAGAACAGTCTTGCCTACCGATCGGCGCTCAAATTCGCCATGCTTGCAGACACGCCCGGCACCTGCACGTCGCTGTTCATCTACGGCAAATCGGGCCTGGGCAAGACGCACCTGCTGCTCGCCATCAAAAATGAGCTGGCAGAGAAATCGCCCGAGATCAAGGTGAAGTACGCCAACTCGCAGGCATATCTGGACGACTTGATGACGGAATTCGACCGCCAAAAGAAGAGCAACGCCCCCATTATGCAGGCGTACCACGGCGTCGATGTGCTCATCATCGATGACATCCAGAACATCATCGGCAAGCGCGCGAGCGTAGATTACTTCTTCCAGCTGATGGACGAATTTATCCGCAACAACAAGAAGGTCGTAATCGCCGCCGACCGCGCGCCCAAGGACCTCAACATGGACGAGCGCCTGACCAGCCGCTTTAATGCCGGCCTGCTGTGTCTGGTAGCGGAGCCCAGCTACGAGATGAAGTACAAGATCTTGCAGCGTTATTACGAGAACACGATCGCCACCGCGCCCGAAGCGGGCAACGACTCGCTGCTGGCTGCCTACGGAGGCGACGGCGGGCACCTGACCGACGCGCATTTTAAACACATGGCCGAGGTCTCGGGCACCAACATCCGCGAGCTCGAGAGCTTTTGCGAGCGTTGTGCCGGCGAAGCGGGCGATCGCGAGCGCGAAGGCGGGGAGCTCACCTTTGACGACATCGACGCCATCGCCAACCAGTACTTCGACACATCGGCCAAGAAGATCAATGTGCAGACGGTCCAGTCCGTCATCGAGGAGCAATACGGCGTAACGCACGAGGAGCTCATCGGCCCTCGCCGCAACGCCAACATCGCCAAGGCGCGCCACATTGCCATCTACCTGGCGATCGAGATGTGCGAGATGACGACGACGGCCGTGGGCGCGGAGTTTGGCAACCGCAACCATTCGACCGTCAGCACGAGCTATAAAAAGGTTCAGAAGATGATTCAGGA
>USFU01000191.1 GCA_900554135.1 uncultured Collinsella sp.
AGGACAACGATGTAGCCCTTGCCGTCGTAGTAGAAATGATCCTCGGTGTAGTTATCGTCATCGTCGATGTTGTCTTCAGACACGGAGTCTATATCCGGCTTTGCCGTCTTAATTGCCTGCTTGGCCTCGCTCTTGAGGGTATCAAACGAAAGCCCGTGCTGCGCAAGCGAGTCCTCGAGCGAAACCTGCTCGCCCGTCTTGAGGTTGTAGTACGCCGACCTTGTCACTCGCTCCGATCGATACGGAGGTTGATAGCTATCGGTGTAGGTTCGCACGCAGGCAATATCGCCATCGATCGAGACGATCTCGGCGGTATACATCATGGTCACGCGACTGTCCTCGTCGTCCATCGAGGCCTGCTTGCTCGCTTCGAGCGTATCCGCGACCAGCTGAACCATATCCTTGTTAAACTTGGCGACGCCCACGCCTTGGCCCTTCACCTGGGGATAGGTCCACGTAGCCGTAATCTGGCATGTGTCATCGGGAGACGGATTCAGCGGGCCTTCGCCCACCGCAGCCGTAAAGTCGACATCCTGCGTGGCAGAGACGGCCTCGTAGCTCGTCTGTGCATCGTCGCCGGCATCCTTAGACTTCAGCTGCTCCAGCGTCGTGGCCACCGTTACGATGGTTTTTGCTACAACTTCCTCGCTGCTGAACAACTCAGCGTCAAACTCACGTACTTCATTGATGTCTTTCACCTTCGAATCGTCAATCGACACAGGGCCAACAATGGCGCTAAATGACTTGCCGTCATAGGCGTTGAATTCGCACTCGTAGCCATCATGGGATTGGTTAAAGCCATCAGGGACTTCTTTGAAATTAATTGTCTCCCCATCATGCAGATACCGTTTGAATCCATAGGTACCATCATATTCGTATACGTAAAGCGAGACGCCAGCGCACATGGTGTAAACCTGAGTGTCGGGCTCGTATACCTTCTCGATCTCACCATCGCGATAAGCCCAGACCTCTACCTTGGCAGCAGTGGAGCCATTGTCGTTTTCAATCGGCTCGTCAGAGTACTCAATCAACAGTTCGTCCTGGCCATCGCCGTCAAAATCGATGAGCCTAGCGTAGGCAACGCCCCGTGTTCCAAACATCGAAGAATCATCAATCTCAACGGCCTCGCCCTCGCCGTACTTCTTTTGGTACTCAAGGATCTTGTCGGTGAACAGTTCATTTGCCGTCTTGACTGCTGCCTTGGCAGAGGCCTTGGCCTCCTTCTTGGACTGCGTGAGCTCGACATTCTTGGGGGCGTCCGAACCTTCCTTGGTATAGTCGACCTTCATGGTGGTCGTGCTCTTCTTTTTGCCCTTGCCCGAGGTAATGGTCATCTGGTACTTCTGATCGGGCAGCTCGCCAAAGTCCTCCATGGCAAAGCCGTCCTCGCCATCCACTTTGATGGTGTAGCTCTTGCCCTTGCCGGACACCGGCGCCAGCTTGACGGTATAGCTCTTGAGCTTTTTTCCTTTGCTGTTCTTGGGCAGCACTTTGGTCTCGCATGCGCAGACAACGTAGCCCTTGCCACCCGAAGTCACCTCGGACGACGAGCCGATGCGCGGCACGACGACGATTGCCGCTACGATGGCGACAACGGCCACACCGCCGATAACGGCAGCGACGATACGGCCCCTGTGCTTGGGCTTCTTGGGCTGCGGCGTCGGAACAAACGATTGAGCGGCCTCAGCAGGCTCGGTCATAGGCTCCTCATAACGAGACTGCGCCGCCATATGAACCGGGGCACCCTGAGGAGCTTGCTGTCCCACAGGAGCGGACGCCGGCGCATCCTCCACCGGAAACGCCACGGGCTCCGCTTGGTCCTCAGCGCCGCCCACGCGAGCGCCGCAGCTCGTGCAAAACATGGAGCCGTCGGGTATTTGAGCTCCGCACTTGGTGCAATACATCACATCTCCCGTCTCTCGTCGCAGCCGCAATGCGCCCGCATAGTTCTTCCAACTACACCGTACGAGAGAAATCCCCATTCTTGTTGCGCAACATTGCCGCCGCATCAAAAAGCCCCGCCGGGCCTTGAAGGCACGACGGGGCGGACAAGCGGCTATGGGAGGCAGGCTTAGAACAGGCCGGTGATGTTGCCGTCGTTGTCGACGTCGATGTTCTCGGCCGCGGGAACCTTGGGCAGGCCGGGCATGGTCAGAACGCTGCCGGTCAGCGCGACCACAAAGTGGGCACCGGCGGAAACCTTGAGCTCGCGCACGGTGATGCGGAAACCCTCGGGAGCGCCCAGCGCCTTGGCGTTGTCGCTAAAGCTGTACTGCGTCTTGGCCACGCACACCGGCAGGTTGCCAAAGCCGTTCTCGCGCAGCTCGGCGAGCTGGCGCTTGGCAGCCGGCGTAAAGTCGACGCCGTCGGCGCGGTAGACCTTGGTGGCAACGGCCTCGAGGGCGTCGGCCACATCGGCACCGTCCTCATAGGCAAACTTGAGCTCGCTTGGCTGCTCAATCAGGCGCATAACCTCATCGGCCAGGTCGAGCGCGCCCTCGCCGCCCTTGGCCCAGACCTCGGACAGCTTAACGTTGACACCGAGCTTCTGGCACTCAGACTCGATGAGCTCGAGCTCGGCCTCGGTGTCCGTCGGGAAGCGGTTAATGGCGACCACGCAGGGCAGACCGTAGACGTTCTGGATGTTGTCGACGTGGCGCAGCAGGTTGGGCATGCCGGCCTTGAGAGCCTCGAGGTTCTCCTCGTTGAGGTCGGCCTTGGCAACACCGCCGTTGTACTTAAGCGCGCGGGCAGTGGCGACGACCACGACCGCGCTGGGACGAACACCCGTCATGCGGCACTTGATGTCCAGGAATTTCTCGGCACCCAGGTCGGCACCAAAGCCGGCCTCGGTAATGGCGACATCGCCAAAACGCATGGCCATACGCGTGGCCATGATGGAGTTACAGCCGTGAGCGATATTGGCGAAGGGACCGCCGTGGACAAACGCAGGCGTGCCCTCGAGCGTCTGAACCAGGTTGGGTTTAAGCGCGTCCTTGAGCAGAGCAGCCATGGCACCCTGAGCCTTAAGGTCACGGGCGCGGACGGGCTCGCCGGCATAGCTGTAGCCGACAACGATCTCGCCCAGGCGCTCCTTGAGGTCGTTGATGCTCGTGGACAGGCACAGGATTGCCATGACCTCGGAGGCAACAGTGATGTCGAAGCCATCCTCGCGCGGCACTCCCTGGGCCTTGCCGCCAATGCCGTCGATAACATGGCGCAGCTGACGGTCATTCATATCGACAACGCGCTTCCAGGTGATGCGCTTAACGTCGATGCCGAGCTGGTTGCCCTGCTGAATATGGTTGTCGAGCATGGCTGCCAGCAG
>USFU01000192.1 GCA_900554135.1 uncultured Collinsella sp.
CACGAGAAGATTCTTTCGGAGGAGTGTGCCTGGAAGGGCAAGATCCTCGACGTCCACCGTCTTGAGGTTGAGCTGCCCAACGGTCACCGCAGCGCCCGCGATATCGTTCGCCATCCGGGTGCGGCGGCCGTTGTGGCGCTGACCGAGAGCGGCAAGATTGTACTGGTGCGTCAGTACCGCACCGCCATCGACCGCGTGACGGTCGAGATTCCCGCCGGCAAGCTCGATCCAGGCGAGGACCCGCTCGATTGCGCCAAGCGCGAGCTGCATGAGGAGACGGGCTTTAGGGCCGGTCGCATTCGCTTTTTGACGTCGATTGTCACGTCCTGCGGCTTCTGTGACGAGATCATTCACATCTACCTGGCCACCAAACTCGAGTTCGATGCGCCCAACCCCGATGATGACGAGTTTGTTAACGTGGATTTGGTGCCGCTGCACGAGCTGATTGACGCCGTGCTCGACGGCAAGATCGAAGATGCCAAGACCGTCGTAGGCGCCTTGGCCTGCGATAGCATCGCGCACCGCCTTGGGGGCGCGGAGCTTTAACGAGTGGGGGTAGCCCTGGGACAAGTACTGCTGATTGTTTTGTCCCAGGGCCTTACGTTGCTGATATTTCTTTGAGGATCACATGCTGAAGAGGTTTCTTTCGTATTACGAGCCCCAGATGGGGCTTTTTGTTGCCGATACTGTTTGCGCCCTGGTGCTTGCCGCCATTGACCTGGCGTTTCCTATCATTCTGCGCAATCTGACCGGCGGGCTCTTTACCCAGGGTCAGGCTGCTATTATGCAGGCGCTCGGTATGATCGCGGTTGGCCTGGTACTGATGTATGCCATCCGTTGTGCCTGTCGCTACTTTGTGAGTTACTGGGGCCACGTGATGGGCGCGCGCATGGAGTCTAAGATGCGCGAGGACCTGTTCGATCAGTACGAGCGCTTTAGTTTTGCGTACTTCGATCGCAACAGCTCGGGCGACATGATGAGCCGCGTGGTCAACGACCTGTTCGACATCTGCGAGGCGGCACATCACGTTCCCGAGTGGATTATTATCTGCGGCATCGAGATCGTCGGCTCGTTTGTGATTCTGTTTACCATCGCGCCGATACTGGCACTTGCCATGGCCGTAGTGACGGCGGCGTTTGCGGTCATCATGTTTTGGCAGAACATGCGCATGCGCGAGGTCTTTAGCGACAACCGCAAAAAGATCAGCGGCATCAATGCGCAGCTGCAGGACTCGCTGGCCGGCATGCGCGTGGTCAAGAGTTTTGCAAATGAGGAGACCGAGCGTGCCAAGTTCCGCGCCTCCAACGATCGCTACCTTTCGTCCAAGGAGAACATGTATCACGCCATGGGCGTCTATACCGCGACGTATGGCCTGCTCTCGGGCGTGCTCTATGTGATTGTGGTGCTACTGGGCGGTTGGCTGGTGGCACAAGGCCGGCTGCAGGCGGTCGATATGGCGACCTTCGCGCTCTACATTTCGCTGTTCTGCACCCCGCTTGAGACGCTTGTGAACTCGGCCGAGATGTATCAGAAGGCCATCGCCGGCTTTAAACGCATGGACGAAGTGCTCGCGACCGCCCCGGATATCCAGGACAAGCCGGATGCCGCGGACCTGCAGGTGACAGCGGGCGCGGTTGAGTATCGCGACGTGTGCTTTAGCTATGAGGATGTTGAGTTGGGCGAGGGCGCTGCCGACGGACGCCCTGTTATCGAGCATATGGATCTGTCCATCAAGCCCGGACAGACCATTGCCCTGGTTGGCCCCTCGGGCGGTGGCAAGTCCACAACGTGTTCGCTGCTGCCGCGCTTTTATGACGTGGCTGCTGGATCCGTCAGCATCGATGGCCAAGACGTGCGCGACGTGACGCAACAGAGTCTGCGCCGCGCCATTGGCCTGGTGCAGCAGGATGTCTATCTGTTTGACGGTACGATTGGCGAGAACATCGCCTATGGCAAGCCAGGCGCCACGGCAGAAGAGGTCGCCGAGGCCGCCCGCCGCGCCAATATCGATGCCTTCATTGAGTCGCTGCCGCAGGGCTACGACACGGTCGTGGGCGAGCGCGGCAGCCGTCTTTCGGGCGGCCAGAAGCAGCGCGTAGCCATTGCGCGCGTGTTTCTCAAGAACCCCAAGATCCTGATTCTGGACGAGGCGACGAGCGCCTTGGATAACGAGAGCGAGGAGGCGGTGCAGGAGTCGCTCGAGCGCCTGGCGCGCGGTCGTACCACGATCATCATCGCCCACCGTCTCTCGACCATTAAGCATGCCGACGAGATTGCGACCGTCGAGCATGGTCGCGTTGTGGAACGTGGTACGCACGAGCAGCTTCTCGCCCGTGGCGGCACCTATGCCCGTTACTATCGAATGCAGTTCGAAGGTGCGCGTGCGCACGAGCTCGACTGATTGATATGACAGGAAGTATATGGCTGAGAAGAACCCTTTGACTCCGGAAGAAGTGACGGAGCTATTCTCCGAGATCGACGCATCCGGCGTTTTGGATCCGACGCTTGCCAAAAAGCGCACCGAGCGCATGCGCGAAAAAGAGGCTGCGGCCAAGCGCGGCGACAAGGCGGCGCTGGCGCAGCTTCGCAGCGAAGATCGCGCAAGCCAGACAAAGCAGATCGACCCGCTGTCCGAGGACGATCCTTCGGGCTCGCAGGTGAGCCATACCATTACGAAGACCGCCATGGCCGTAGTTATCGGCATTCTGGTGTTAATCGTGGGCATGCAGATCGGCTACGGCGTGATGCGCCGTCTGAATACCGCAAACCTGTCCGAGAGCGTTTCGGTGGATACCGTTTCCACGGCGCTGAAGGGCGGTCTTGAGTGGGGCAACGGCTTTACGCAGTTCCCGCTCGACTTTACCGTCGATGAAGCTGATGAACGTACGGGCACGGTCGAGGTAACGGTGTTGGACACGTCGTCTGCCAACGAGCTTGAGCTACTGTCCAACGGGCAGATCCAGGCCGCGGCGCTTGCGACCAACGCGCTGCTCAACGATAAGATTGACCGCGTGGTGTACAACGTGCACGCCTATATCGATGAGGACAGCAATATCCAGCATGATTCCTTCTTTGGCATGTTTCCCGCGCGGGGTCATCAGAGCGCCATTTTGACGTTTGTGTGGACCAAGAGCTCATCGACCGCCACGAACATCGACTGGAAGATGCATATCGTGAGCATGGACGACACGATTGCCGAGCGCATTCAAAAGCAGGTAAACTCGGTGTCGTCGCTGATTGAGGATCCGTCGGTGAGCCAGACCAAGATTGACGAGGAAAAGGCCGAACGTGACCTGGAGCATCGTCTGCATGGCCGCGAGATTTTCC
>USFU01000193.1 GCA_900554135.1 uncultured Collinsella sp.
CCCGCGGCCGCATTTGTATGTAGGGAGCAGGGGATCGATATGCTCAACGACCTCTACCATATGCTTGATCCCGTCGCGATCTCGGCGGGCCCCATCACCATTTACTGGTATGGTCTGGCCTACGTGGTCGGCGCTCTGCTCACGGCGGTTGTTATGTACCGCACGCAGCGCCGTTGGGGCTTCGACATTACGATTGATGACCTGACGAGTGTCGTGGTCGGCGCGGTCTTTGGCCTCATCATCGGCGCGCGCCTGTTTTATGTCGTCTTTTATGGCGATGGCTACTATTGGACCCACCCGTTCGAGATCTTTGCCACCAACGAGGGAGGTATGAGCTTCCATGGCGGCCTGGTGGGCGGCATCTTGGGCGGCATCATCGTGTGCCGCATGTATAAGCTCGACGCCTGGACCATCGCCGACCTTGCTGTGATCGGTGCTCCGCTGGCGCTGTGCCTGGGCCGTTGTGCCAATTTCGTCAACGGCGAGCTGTGGGGCAAGCCTACCGATCTGCCCTGGGGTGTGGTCTTTGGCGGCACCGCGGGCGATATGCCGCGCCATCCCTCCCAGCTCTATGAGGCGTTTCTTGAGGGCGTCGTGCTCTTCTGTATTTTGCAGGTGCTCAGCCGCAAAAAGCCGCTACTGCCCCAGGGTACGTTTATGGGCGTCTTTGTGATGAGCTACGGCATCGTTCGCTTTTTGATTGAGTTCGTGCGCGTGCCCGATGCCCAGCTGGGTTATCTGCTGGGCGGCGTCATCACCATGGGTCAGCTGCTGAGTTTGCCGCTCGTGATCGCCGGCCTGGCGCTCATCATCTTCGCCCGACACCGCAATCGCCCCCAGCGCATCTACCTCGACGCCTAACCACCACAAAGGGGACAGGCACCTTTGTGGTGGTTTTGCCGAGTTTGATAGGTTTCTAGAAAGGCTTTCGGACTGTGAAGGATTCCGATCTCTCCACAACGGCTGCGCGCGATGCCGCCCGCATCGTCTGGTTTAAGCGCTACCCCGCCAAGCAGACGTTCATCGCATTTTTGCTCGCGCTGTTGGCGACCACGGCGTTTTCCATCGATCCCGCTCCGGTGTCGAGCAACGCAGTCTTGGCGATTGACCCCAAAGCCTCGGGCATGCTGTACGTGTGCTACGAGGTGCTTCTCTCGTTTGCCGGCCATACCGACGCGGTCATGCTGCTTGCACTTGCCTGCCTGCTCACCTTGCCGTTTCGCTACGTGTTCTTTGGCCGTGGCGACACCTGGCGTCCATCGATCATTCTGCCGTCGCTGTTCTTCGCCATCTGCATGGTGTTCGGCCGCAGCTACGACCTTATCGACTCGGCCGAGATTGTCCTTGGCGACAAAGCCCGCATCATCTGCGCCTGGATTGGCGGCGCGGGCTGGATGCTCTTGGCGGTCGTTGCCTTCTACCTTGCCTTTGAGTGTCTAGATTGGCTGAGCTCTCGGCGCATTCCGTTTTCCGAGGCGCACTTTGGCCGCGTATGGCGCGTGACTCACGCCGTGCTCTCGGTCCATCCATTTGCCGGGCCCTTTCTGGTGCTTATGATCGCCTGGGCGCCCACGCTCGTCGCTTCGCTGCCTGGCCTTTTTATGGGAGATACGGGCGCGCAGATTCGCCAGTGGTTCAACTATCCCAACGGCACGAGCGACTACCTGCGCCTACTCAACCCCAACGTGCTGCTCAACGGGCATCATCCCGTAGTGCACACGGCCATTATCGGCTCGTGCGTTCAGCTGGGGCTTTCGCTGTTCAACAGCGCTAACGCGGGCCTCATCATCTATACCTGCGCTCAATTTGTCATCACGGCTGCCTGCATGGCCTATTCCATTTCGTCGCTGCGCAAACTGGGCGTGAGCCTGCCGGTTCGCGGTACGATCCTGCTGTTCTTTGCGTTTATGCCGATGTTCTCTAACTACGCGGCGTTGCTCACCAAAGACGTGCTCTTTGCCGACGCGTTTTTGGTGCTGCTGGTACAGACCGTCAAGCTCGTGGCATGTGGCTTGCCCCGTCGTGATGCCAATGCCGAGCGAGCGGGGGAGAAAGCCCCCGTGCTCTTTGCGCGCCACGACTGGCTGTTGCTTGCGCTGGCTGCCATGGGTTCCACGTTTTTGCGCAATGGAGGCCTGGTGTTTCCCCTGGCGGCATGCGTAATCGCGGCGGCGTTTTGCGCATGGGATGTACATGTCGCTCGTCGTGCGGCTAAGCAGACGGGCACCGCGGTCTCATGCGCCACACCGCGCTTCCGCTGGGTTGGCGTCCTCGCGGTACTCGCGCTCTGCCTTGCCTCTAATATGTACTTCACCAAGGTCTTTATGCCGGCGCACGACATCACGCCTGGTTCCAAGCGCGAAATCCTCTCGATTCCGTTCCAACAGACGGCTCGTTTCGTCCAAAAGCACGACGGCCTCAACTCGGGCGTCAACCCCACGGTAAAGGAGGACGGCACTATCGTGGAGGCACCCTGCGACGGTTTGGTGACCGATGAGGAGCGCGCCGTGATCGATCGCGTGCTCAAGTACGAGAACCTGGGCCGCCGCTACAACCCCGACAAGTCCGATGCCGTCAAGAACTGCTTTAACGAGTACGCCTCGCAGGAGGACATCGATGCCTATTTTGAGGTATGGGCCCAGATGTTTAAGAAAGATCCCGAGTGCTATATTTCGGCGCTTATCAATAACTACTATGGTTATTTTTATCCGAGCGCGCGCGATGCCTGGGTCTACAGCACGGCGCGTAGTGCCGAGATCATGGCGCGTCCCGACAACCTCAAGTACTTCGACTTCCATCCGGTTGACAGCAACGTGGTGCGCTGGTGTGACCACCTGATCAATCTGCACCGTGTGGCGGTGCAGCGCATTCCGTTTATTTCGCTCACCATGAGCTCGGCCACCTATGTGTGGATCATGATCGCCGTGGTGGTCTACCTGCTGCGTCGTCATTCATGGCGCGGACTGGCGATTTGGGTGCCGCTGCTGGGCGTGCTCGCCGTGTGCCTAATTGGTCCGTGCAACGGCTCGACCTACATGCGCTACCTGTATCCGGTCATCGCCTGCATGCCCTTCGCCATTGGCGCCACCGTCACCCGCAGCGACTTCCTCTGGTCCTAACTTGGTGCATTGGGGTCAGGTTTCTTTGCACCAAAGGGGACATCATCACGACGCCTTCATTTTGGGGTTTATCTCGCAGGCTAGTAGGTATATCATAACGACGTTTGTTTATATTGCCCGAGCATCTGCGCTGGGCTTTAGGTCGAAACCGATAGGAGACACGTATGTCCGGACACTCTAAGTGGGCCACAACCAAGCATCGTAA
>USFU01000194.1 GCA_900554135.1 uncultured Collinsella sp.
GCCGTAACTTAGTAGTTGGCTTCGTAGCCGTTGCCGTCGCCGGTGGGCTCTTCGTAGTAGTCCGAATCGCTCGAATCGCTTGAGTCATCGGAATCGTCAGAGCTGACCGATGAGGTTGCGGTACCGTTTGCGTAGTCGTCAGACGTGTTGTTGTTCAGGTCGCCGATCGTAGAGCTGGAACCGTCGGAAAGACCCATGGTGTTGGGACCCTTGGGATCCTTGCCGGCATCGACGCGCTCCATCATTTCCTTGAGCTCGTCCTCGTAGACAAAGACGTAGCTCACACCGTCGATCATGGTGCTGTCGTCGGCGTACGAGGGCAGGTTGGCCGAGTAGATACCGTCGACATCCATACCGCGCATGGCATTGACCGTAGCCACGATATCCTGAACGCTCATATCGGTTACGAGCATATCGGACAGCGAATTAACCAGGCCAAAGATCTTCGTGGCATCGAAGTTATTGAGAATCTGGTTGGCAAGGGCGCCAAGCACCTGACGCTGGTGGCGCATGCGCGTGTAATCGCCGTCGGCATAGGTGTAGCGGCAGCGGGCATAGGTAAGGGCGGTGGCACCGTCCATATGCTGCTGGCCAGCGGTAATCTTAATATCCAGGTGCTCGGGGTCGTCAACATCATCGGTTGCGTTAATGTCGATACCGCCAACCGAATCAATCAGCGCCTGCATACCGTCGAAGCTGACCTCGGCATAGTGGGAGATCTGAACACCGCACAGCTCGTTGACCGCCTCGACCATGGCCTCGGCGCCGCCAACGGTATGGCAGGCGTTGATCTTCATGGTCTCGCCCTTGTACTCGACCTTGGTGTCGCGCGGAACGGAGATGAGCGTCGCCTGCTTTTGCGTGGGGTCGATGCGTGCCAGGATAATCGAGTCGGCACGATACGTATCCTCGCCCGGACGGCCGTCGGTGCCAAGAAGCAGCACGTAGAACGGATCCTTTGCCTCATCGGTGTCAACCAGAACCCGACGCAGATTGTCAGTAATGACATTAGAATCGCCGAGCTTGCCCATAATGGTGGCAAACCACAGGCCGGCAGCGGTAGTGGCACTCAGCAGCACGCCAAGCACGACAATGAGCGCGACGTGACGAATCGTGTGGCTACGGCGGCGTTGACGAGCGCGCTCGGAATAGCGAGCCACGTTATCGCGACTGTAGATCTTGGCCTGCGCACCAGTTGAGGGTCTTCGGGTGGTGGTATCCGCGAGGGGCTTTTTATTAAACATAGGCAACCTGTATTAGTAGATGACGGGATCGGGGACGGTAGCATGCTCGACATGCGCGCCAAGCGCCTGCAGCTTTTCGACAAACTGCTCGTAGCCGCGCTTGATGTGATGGATAGCCGAAACCTCGGTCGTCCCGTCGGCGATCAAGCCCGCTACGACGAGGGCCGCTCCGCCGCGCAAATCGGGCGAGGTAACCTGTGCACCCGAGAAGCCCTTGACGCCATGAATCATGGCATGATGGCTCTCAATACGAATGTCGGCACCCATGCGCACCAGCTCAGAGGCAAACATAAAGCGATTCTCGAAGATGTTTTCGGTAATAACGGAACTGCCGTCGGCAAGGGCGGAGAGCACCATAATCTGCGCCTGCATGTCGGTCGGGAAACCGGGGAACGGAAGCGTCTGGATGTCGACCGGCTTGATACGCTCGGCACGGTTCACATGGACGCCATCCTCGACGCGCTCGCAGTCGATACCCATAAGCTCCATCTTCTTGAGCACCATGCCCAAGTGAATGGGGCAAAAGCCCGTGACATCGACACCGCGATCGTCGGCCATCAACGCACCGGCAACGATAAAGGTACCGGCCTCGATGCGGTCGCCCACCACGCGATGGGTAACGGGATGGAGCTCTTCCACGCCTTCGATCGTCACGACGGGCGTACCGGCGCCAACAATCTTGGCGCCCATCTCGTTGAGCATGTTAGCGAGATCGACGATCTCGGGCTCGCGGGCGGCATTGTCGATAACCGTGGTGCCCTGTGCGCGCACAGAGGCCATGATGAGGTTCTCGGTCGCACCGACGCTGGCGAACTCGAGCGTGACGGTGGTACCGCGCAGACCTTGGGGCGCATTAGCGTTGATGTAACCGTGGGCGGTATCGAACTCAACGCCCAGGGCCTCAAGACCAAGAATGTGCATATCGATCTTGCGAGCACCCAGGTTGCAGCCGCCCGGCATGGCAATTTTGGCGCGATGGAAGCGGCCCAGCAGGGGTCCCATGACGGCGGTGGAAGCGCGCATCTTGGCAACGAGCTCGTAGGGGGCCTCCCATGAATCGACCTGAGAGGTATCAATCTCGAGCGTGTGCTCGTCGAGAACATCGATCGTAGCGCCCATGCCCTTGAGCACCTTGCCCATCACGTGAACATCGGAAATATCGGGCACGTTCTGCAGCGTCGTCTTGCCCGGCGCCAGAAGCGTTGCCGCCATGAGTTTGAGCGCGGAGTTCTTGGCGCCCGAGACGGGCACGGAGCCTCCGATGGCGTGGCCACCCTCAACGCGGATAATATCCAAGGTCTACCCTTTCAAAAAGCATGCCCGGGGTGGCTGGGCCATCCCGGGCATGATGTGTTCGCAAATGGTCGAACGCTAAATCGTTTGACTATTGGGCAAGCTTGAGCTTACACCATGCGATTTCATTATAGAGGTAGGCGCGGCGTGCATCATCCTCCGACAAATTACCCAGCTTCTCTTCAAAACCTTGAATATCAGCTTTAAGCTTGTCGGCATCGACGGTCGCCAAATCGCAAGCGCGCTCGGCGAGAACGGTCACGACATCGTCCGCAACCTGGGCATAACCGCCGGCCACGGCAAACGTGTGGTCGACAGTGCCCATGGCCTTATCGGAAACGCGAACGTAGCCGCGGTCGATCGTGCAGATCTCGCTGGAGTGAGCAGGCAGGACGCCAAACTCGCCATCCGTGGACGGAATCGACACAAACGCAGCGTCGCCCTCATAGGCGCAGCTCACGGGGCACACGATGCGGATACGCATAACCTACTTCTCCCCCATCTTGCGGGCGCGCTCGCGCACGTCCTCAATCGTGGAAGCATAGCGGAAAGCCTGCTCGGGCAGGTCATCGGCCTTGCCGTCGACAATCTCGGCGAAAGAGCGGACGGTATCCTCGACGCGGACGTAGACACCGGGGTTGCCGGTGAACTTCTCGGCGACGTGGAAGGACTGCGAGAGGAACTGCTGAATCTTACGGGCACGGTTGACCGTAAGGCGCTGCTCCTCGGACAGCTCGTCCATACCCAGAATGGCGATGATGTCCTG
>USFU01000195.1 GCA_900554135.1 uncultured Collinsella sp.
GCGGCGCGGGCCATATCGGTGACGTCCTCGACCTCGAACTGCGTGAGGCAGTTGCTGCAGTTGCCGCAGCCCTCGGCGTCGTCCGTGGCGGTGGCGCCCGTACCGGCCGCAGCCGCATGCTCGGCCGCGGCCTCGTCGCCAAAGTAGCGCAACATATATTCGCGCAGACAGCCGGTGGTATTGCAGTAGCCCTCCATCTGGCTGAGCAGGCGGCAGCGGTTCTGGAGCGCCCACGCGCGCTGCTCGTCGTCAAGCGCCTCATCGGCGGCATCGCCGCGGTCGATTAAAAAGCGGCGCATGCGAAAATCGTTACCGTTCCACAGCAAGTGACAGCTGGCCGGATCGCCATCGCGGCCAGCGCGGCCCGCCTCTTGGTAGTACGCCTCGATGCTCTCGGGCACGTTGTTGTGAATCACGTAGCGCACGTTGGGCTTGTCGATGCCCATGCCAAAGGCGTTGGTAGCAACCATCACCTGGATGTCGTCGTCGATAAAGGCACGCTGGCTCTGGCGGCGGGCGTCGTTGCCCATGCCGGCATGGTAGCGGCCTACGCGAATGCCGCTGGGGCCCAGTGCCTCGGCAAGCTCCGCGGCCAGCGCGTCGACCGTCTTGCGGGTCGAGCAATACACGATGCCGCTCTCGCTCGAATGCGCGATCACGTAGTCGCGCACCCAGGCGGTCTTGGCCTTGTCGCGCATCTCCTCGCAACCAAAGTAGAGGTTCTTGCGATCGAAGCCCGTCACTACCGTCGCGGGATTTTGCAGGCCGAGCATCTGCTGAATGTCCGCGCGCACGCGCTCGGTCGCCGTGGCGGTAAACGCCGCCACGATCGGGCGCCGCGGCAGCGAATCGATAAACTCACGAATCTGCAGGTAGGCGGGACGAAAATCCTGGCCCCACTGGCTCACGCAGTGGGCCTCGTCAATGGCCACGAGCGGAACGCCGATGCCGCCTTCGGCCGCAGCTTCCTGCGCAAAGGCCAGAAAGCGCGGCTCGAGCAGGCGCTCGGGCGCCACATACATAAGCTGATAGCGGCCCTCGCGCGCCCGCTTGAGCACGGTGTTTTGCTGGGCCGGAGTAAGACTGGAGTTGAGATAGCTGGGTCGCGCACCCGCTGCGAGCAACGCGCGGGTCTGATCCTCCATAAGCGACAGCAGCGGACTCACCACAAAGGTGATGCCTGGCAGCATGAGCGCAGGCACCTGGTAGCAAATGGACTTGCCGGCGCCTGTGGGCATAACGCCGAGCGCATCGCGACCGGCAAGAATCGCATCCACCATGCGGTCCTGTCCCGGACGAAACGAGGTGTAGCCAAAATAGGCGCCGAGCGTGTCGAGCGCCATCTGCTGCATGCTATCGGTCATGGTTTCCTAACGTCAGAATCATCTGCCGCCGATTATACGCCGCCACGCGGACCGGCGTCGCCCGGCTGCCAGCCACGCTCATTCTGCGGGTAGTCATTGGGGACGTTCTTGAATGACCAGTCGTTTAAGAACGTCCCCAACGACTAAGGAGTGTCCCCAGGTGCCGGCACAAAAGGAACGTCCCCAAGTGCCGGCCCAGCAACGCCGATGTTTTATCTCTTGACAAGCACGGAAACGTCGCTGGTTGAGCATAAGTCAGCGAAAACGCCCCTAAGCGAGCAAGGTGACGTGAAAGAGGAGGGAAGCGTACTTCGGTACGCGACCGACGATTGAACGTCAGATTGCCGCTTAGGGGCGTTTGCAGCGTCGAGCCGTTACGCGGTTTGGTAAAACCGCGTAACCAAAGGCGCAGCGTCGATCGGTCCGCCGTTCGTAAGAACGGCGGAACCAACCCTACATGACCATAACGTAGCGCGATCCCACGTAGTACTGCTTACCCATCAGGACCGGCTCGCCATTGGGGCCGATAAAGCCGGCACGCAGGTTGAGCAGTGGATCGTGCGGAGCAATGCCCAACTCGGCCGCCTGCTCGGTATTGGCACGAACGGCCTCGACCGTGCGGTAACCAACCGAGACAATCGGCGTTCCGCCAACACGCTCGACCTCGGCAAAAATCGACTTGTCCTCAAGATCGGCCGTCAACAGCTCACGGTAGGCGTCAAACGGCACAAAGATGTTCTCCTCAAAAATGGGCTCGCCGTCGGCCGTACGCACGCGCTTGATGTGCAGCAGCAGCGCGTCCTTCTGCAGGCCAAAGAACTCCATCTCGTTTTGACGTGCCGGCACAATCTGGCGATCGACCACATGCGCGCCCGCCTTCATGTCATTATCGGCACACAGCGCGGTAAACGTCTGCAGCGTCGAAGCGTGGAACTGGCGGTTGATGTGCGGCGTGGAGACAAAGGTGCCACGGCCCTGCTGCTTAACCAGGTAGCCATCGGAGCACAGCTCCTCGACGGCGCGGCGCACCGTAATGCGGCTCACGTCGTACTGCTCGGCTAGCTCAAGCTCGGACGGAATACGCTCCTTGGGTGCATAAACACCTTTCTCGATCGCATCCTTGATTTCGTCGTAAATCTGCTGGTAAAGCGGTGCATTTTTGGGCGCAGGCATATCTAATCACTCTTATCGAAATATTGAAATAACTAATACGTATATAACGTCTAGTTTCATGTTACCTCATATTAATAAAACGATACACCCTCCCTACCAAAAAGCGACAGCTTCATTTTGGCAGGTTTTATCTGGGCAAACGAAAGTCCCTCGAAAGCAACGGGGCTTTCGTGGGGCTCATACGGAAGGGTTGCGCCGGGCCGGTAAAATGCCAAAACCCTACTTGCCGTCGTCCTGCTGCAGGCTGTCCTGCTCGCTGAGGCGCGCCTGCCTGCTGGCCATGCGTGCGGGCTTGTCGGGATCGGGAACGGCCGTGGGCATGGGCTCGTCGACATGACCTCCCCACCAGCCGCCCACAAAGTTGAGCGTGTGGAACACGTTGATCACGGCGCCGGGATCAATGTCGCACACCAGCTTGATAATGTCCTGGCTCTCGTAGGTCGATACAACGGCGTGCAGCAGGTACATCTTCTCGCGGCTGTATCCGCCAATGACCTCGGCGCAGCTAATGCCATGCTGAAAATGGTCAACATAGGCGGTCATGACCTCGTCTGCCTTGCGCGTCGTGATCTGCAGCGTCACGCGGTCGTAACGACGATAGAAACTGTCGATGGTCTTGGTCGAAATAAACTGGAACACGATGGAGTACGCCGCCTTGTCCCAGCCAAACATAAAACCAAAGATCGCCAGGATAAAGCAGTTGAAACCAAAGATGACGCCCCAGATGGTCTTGCCCGTGTGGTTGGAGACCCA
>USFU01000196.1 GCA_900554135.1 uncultured Collinsella sp.
AATGGTTCGATGTCTGCCCGGATGCGACACAACTGGTGTGTCCATCCTCGCAGTATCCGGTTCTCAAGGTGCACGCCTGCGCGGCTCATCCGGTTCCACCGGGCCGCGCGGCAAGGAGATATATTGCCAGACCGGAGGGGCCCCGCGGGCGGGAATCTGGGCGTACACATTTCCCACACATCTTGGAATCCGACTAACGTTTGCCAGCCGTTACCTACCGCTCGCCGAGCATCTCTTTATATAAGGCAGTCTCATGGTTAAAGCGGATACGTTCCCCTAGCTAAAGCACAGCCAGCATCGAGCAACTCGTCACGTTCTTCCACCGAGAACCCCTCGGCGTAGACGCGCACCACCGGTTCGGTCCCGCTAGGACGGACCAGCAGCCACGTGTCATCCTCGAATGCCAAACGCAAGCCATCCATATGACTAACGTTTTGCGGCACCTTGCCACAAATCGACTTGGGGTTTACGCCCGGCAGCAGGGTTCGTAACGTTTCGGCATCTTCGGCCTCAAGGCGCAAATCGCGTCGACCGTAACTCGTCTTACCAAAACTGTCCTCGAGTTGGTCGACCAGAACGCCCAAAGGCGCGTCCGTCTTTGCCATAAGCTCACACAGAATCAGACAGGCGAGGATTCCATCGCGCTCGGGCATATGCGCGGCGATGCCGATACCACCGGCTTCTTCGCCGCCCATGAGGACGCCGCCCTTCTTCATCTCCGCCGCTATATATTTGAAACCGACTGGTTTGACGGTCACGCGGCAGCCAAGCGTCTCGGCAATGCGACGCACGAGCGTCGAGCATGAAAGATTGACGACGACGCGCCCCTCCAAATTACGAAATTGAACCAAGTCGCCCAAAACGAGCGCCATGATCTGATGCGGATGTATATATCTGCCGCGCTCGTCAACCGCGCCGATACGGTCGGCGTCGCCGTCGGTCACCAGGCCAGCGCAAGCTCCGTCCTCGATAACCGTGCGCTCGCAAGCGTCCACCCACGGTTCAACGGGGTCGGGGCAGATATCTTCTTGGTCAGACGCCTGCCCGGCGTGAATCTCGTGCACCTCAACGCCAAGCTCGCGCAGCAAGTCGGCTAGATAGCCCTGGGCTGCGCCGCCCATGGGATCGACAACCACGCGCAGGTGCGCGGCGCGGATGGCTTCGGCATCGACAAACGATGCCACCGCCTGCATATAGTCAGGAATGATATCCGCGGTGCGATATTGCCCCTCGATCCCCATTGGCTCGGGAGCCATAGTCTCTTCGAGCTCTTCGATGACATCCTGGTTGGCGGTCGAGCCGTCACCCATGCGAATCTTGAGGCACAGATAGCCCTGCGGATGATGGGACCCCGTCACCATGAGCGCGCCGCACGCTTCACCGTCATAAGCCGCCGCCCACGTAAGGGCAGGGGTCGGGACAGGTCGCGAAGCGAGCACGGCGTCTAGCCCGTGCGCTGCTAGCACGCCCGCCGCAAGCTCAGCGAACTCGCGCGCCAGGGGCCGGGTGTCGAACCCTATATATACCGTTTTGCCCGGATTGGTCTTTTGCCACAACTCGCCGACGGCATCGGCGATACGGGCAACGTTATCGGCAGTGAAGTCCTCATCGACGCGAGCGCGCCAACCGTCAGTTCCAAAATGAATTATCGCGCACACGCGCAGACACCTCACAGTGTTTGGATCATGGTACGCATGGGGTATACCCGCAACATGCACTCGGCAACCTGCCGGCACCAGCATTCACCATTTGGGCAAATGCTGCCGAGGACATGCAAGCAATAAAAAAAACCGCCCCGTATGGAGCGGTTTTGCCCTTTATATATCGAGCGCCTCGGCCATCGCTGCCGTAGTGATTGCCGTGGTTCCGCAGCAACTGCCCACCATTGCGGCACCGGCATGTCTCCATTCGATGCATGCGCGCGCGAAAGCTTCGGGGTTCTCGTGCCATACGGGGCCATCCTGAGTCTGGACCGGATCGCCTACGTTGGGACGCACCGTGACGGGAGTAGTCGCCGATGCAACCATCCTGGGCACCGCCGCGTTCGCGGCCGCAAGCGAACAGCAATTAACACCAATCGAGTTTGCGCCGTGTTTTTCGGCGTACAAAACGGCTGCCTCGATGTTGAGGCCATCGCCCAACAGGTCGCCTTTATCGTCAACGACAAAACTCACCAGAACAGGCATACCGTCGGCGGCATCTCGGGCACCGGCAAGCATGGGCTGCAAATTACGGATAGACGTCACCGTCTCGATCAGCAGACCGTCAACGCCGGCATTGAGCAAGGCGTGCGCCTGTTCGCGCGCAATGCCTCGGATTTCACGATACTCGGCAGAGTCCTCGGCAAACCACTCAATACCGATCGGGCCCATCGAGCCCAGCAGCAGCTGAGGGTGCGCCTGGCGGGCATCGTCGACGGCCCCGCGATTGACCTCCGCCACGGACGGCGCAATCTGGTCGTGCTTGAGGGCATAGCTTGATGCCTGAAAGGTGTTGGTAATGAGCACCTGCGCGCCGGCGACGACATACAAGCGATGGATACGAGAAACGGTCTGCGGCTCTGCCAGATTCCAAAACGCTGGTGGAATGTCGGCGGCATCGTACTCACTCAACAGAACACTGCCCATGGGGCCCTGCGCCAACAAGGTCTCGCTCGACAAGCGGCGCGTAAGTTCCTCGGCACCAAAGCGGTTGTAATAACTCGTATCCATATATATCCCGCTATTCCTCGACGCTGATTCCCTGCTTTTCGAGATAGGCGAGCCAGCGGCTCATCGTGTCCTCGGATAGCGCATGCTCCATCATGCAGGCCTCGGAATCGGCTCGCTCAAATTCGACACCGAGCTCCTGAACCAAAAACGTGCGGATGAGGCGATGACGGTACCAGATAGCCGTGCCAACCTCGCGGCCGCGATCGGTCAGGATTACCTTGCCGTAGTGCGATTGCTCGACAAGCTCGGATGCCTTGAGCGCCGAAACCGCTTTATTGACCGATGCCTTGGAGACGCCAAGGCGCTGCGCGATGTCGACCGATCGCACGCCGTTGGTTTCCCCCTCTTCGCTTTCAATGCGAACCATGCACTCCAAGTAGTCTTCGTTCGCCACCGTCAGATGTAGTTCGCGCGAGCTATTTGTCGTATCCATGATCTTCCGTCCCTTCTGCATTCAATGGCTGATTCTACCCCATCCAAGCGTCGCAGTATGCCGTGGCATACCGTGCTAGAGTTCTTGTTGCACACGACGACCAAGATTGGAGCGGTCTTTATGGAAAACACCACCACGAAC
>USFU01000197.1 GCA_900554135.1 uncultured Collinsella sp.
AAATTGCACTAATATGCTAAAGGGAGCTAACTATTCGGTTTCGATGCGCTTTGAGGGCATCGAGGAACAGTAGATACGCACGGCGGCCGCCCGGCCGCGCACGACCTAGACAGACACGGTAGTAAGGGACATCATGCAATCTGTTAAAAAAGTCGCATCCATCGCGCTGAGCGTCGTCATGTGGATCATCATCCTGGTGGCGGCCCTGTATGCGTTTACCACGCTCGCCACGCGCGAGGACGGCAGCGTCTCCGACATCGCCGGCTTTACCCCGCTCGCCGTGCAGTCCGACTCCATGTCGCCCACGTTTAACAAGGGCGACCTCATCATCATCCAAAAGTGCGACACCTCCAAGCTCGAGGTGGGCGACATCGTGACGTTCCACACCATCATCGACAACGAGTACGCGCTCAACACGCACCGCATCGCCGCGATCGACGAGGTCAACGGCATGCGCAGCTTTACCACCAAGGGCGACAACAATGACGTGGCCGATACGCACATCATCAGTGACGGCGACATCGTGGGCAAGTACCTGTTCGCGTTGCCGCAGATGGGCAAGGTCATGGACTTCCTGTCCAGCTCCATGGGTTTCCTCATTGTGATCGTGCTGCCCATGCTGCTGTTCTTTATCTACCAGGTGTACCACCTTATCGTGGTGGGCATGAACCTCAAGCGCGCTATGGCCGAGGAGGACCGCCTTGCCGCCGCGGCTGCCATCGTGGATGCCGAGGGCAAGGGCGACACCACCGTCACCGCCGATAACGCTGCCGAGCAGCTTGCCCAGGCCGAGGCCAAGCTCGAGGAAGCCCGTCGTCTGAAGGCCGAGGCCGAGGCGGCGATGAACGCGACCAAGCAGGAGGGTACCGACGGTGAGTGAGTTTCTGGGATTTGCCTGGGAGCTGTTGGCAAAGGTCGTCTACAACGTCGTTGCCGTCGTGAGCTCTATTCTTAACCTGCTGGTGTTTGGCTGGGTTGAATACTTCAGCATCTTTATGACCTACTTCACCACGTTTGACCTGGTGGGCAAGATCGGCGCGGTCATTCTGTTTGCCATGCTCATCGCGGTCCCCGTGCTGATCGTGGCCATCCTGGTGCACCGCTATCGCATCAACCGCCGCCTGCATCGCGACGATACGTCCAACAAGGCGCTCTACCGCGAGATCGGCCGCCTCAACAAGCAGGTGCTCGACCTCATGGACGAGAAAAACAAGCTGCTGGCGCTCAAGGTCAATGCCATGGGCGGCACCAAGCAGATTCCGTACGTGGGTGCCTCGGCTCTTGCCGACGATCACCTGCCCACGGTGGGCAACGTGGTGGGCGCCGCTGCGGGCGCCGGTGCGCCTGCGGGCGAGGGCGCCACGGCTGCCGTGGTGTCGGGCAACGCGTCGCTTGCGCTCGATGGCGCGGGCGTCAAGGACGCCGCGGCCGCCATGGCCAAGGCCACCGTCGAGGCCAAGACCCTTGCCGAGGAAAAGGAAATCGCCCAGGCCAACCGCTTCCCCAAGTTGTCCCTTGTGGACCTTAAGTACCGCGACTGGGAATCGCCGGTCTACGACGATGGCATCTCGCTGGAGGACTTTGTCGACAGCTTCCGCGCGTTTGCGTGCAGCCAGATGAAGCTCTACTACACGCCCGAGATCATCCGCCGTTTTGTGGCCGGCATGGCCGCCTCCAAGCTGCTGATCCTGGAGGGCATCTCGGGTACCGGTAAGACGTCGCTGCCCTACAGCTTTAGCCGCTATCTGGACAACCCTGCGACCATCGTGTCGGTGCAGCCGAGTTTTCGCGACCGCACCGAGGTGCTGGGCTACTTTAACGAGTTCTCCAAGCGCTTTAACGAGACCGAGTTCCTCCGCGCCGTGTACGAGGCCGGCCTTCGCCAGGACCCGTCCATGATCGTGCTCGACGAGATGAACCTCGCCCGCGTGGAGTACTACTTTGCCGAGATCCTGTCGGTGCTCGAGATGCCCAGCCACGACGAGTGGGTGCTCGACCTGGTGCCCACCCAGTGGGCCGCCGACCCCAAGGGGCTGCACGACGGCAAACTCACCATCCCCGACAGCCTGTGGTTTATCGGCACGGCAAACAACGACGACTCCACCTTTACCATCACGGACAAGGTGTACGACCGCGCGATCCCCATCGAGCTCAACGAGCGCGCCGATGCGTTTGAGTGCGAACCGCACGAGCGCGTGCACGTGACGGCCGAGCATTTGCAGTATCTGTTCCAGAAGGCCAAGGTCGAGTATGTGATCGACGACGAGCTGCTCGAGAAGATGCACAAGCTGGACCAGTACCTGCAGACCCGCTTTAAGCTGGCCTTTGGTAACCGTATCATTAAGCAGATGTACGACTTTATCCCCGTGTACGTGGCATGCGGCGGCACCGAGCTGGGCGGCATGGACTACATCATCGCCCGCAAGGTGCTCAAGAAGTTTGAGTCCATGAACGTGAGCTTTGTGCGCGACGAGATGAAGGGCCTGATCGAGTACATCGAGAAGACCTTTGGCGAGGGCGGCCTGCCCGATTCCGTCATGTACCTGCAGCGGATCCAGAACTTCTACTAATGCCGTAAGCGCGTGCGAGCGCGGGACGTGGGGCAAGGCAATCAGTAGCGTTTGCCCCGCGTGATGTCGCCCCGCCCCTTACCGATCGATCCAACCTATGGAGTAACCCATGTCCGAGACCATTCAGGACCTCTATACCAGCTTCTCCGAGCAGATGGAGCCCATCCAGGAGGACAGCCGCTACTTCCGCTATCTGTTTGAGATGGCGCAGGCCTCGGGCACCACGATCGAGCAGCAGCGCGAGGAGCTCGTCAAGGTGGTGGACGAGGAGTGGATCAGCATGATCGAGGACTCGCTCGACGCTATCAACACCATCATCGAAAAGCCGCGCCGCTTCATCACCACCGAGGAAGAGGTGGTGCCGGTCTCGCTTGCCAAAAAGATCAGCGCCGACAGCGTCCGTCATCTGAGCCAGAACACGCAGTTCCTGGCGCCGAGCGACGATGGTAGCGTTCACCCTACGCGCATCCTCAACGTCAACACCGTCGAGACGTACGACCTGTACGAGAACCGCTTTATCTACCATCTGATTCAGCGCCTGCTGACGTTTGTGGACAAGCGCACCGACGTGATCTTTTGGTCGACGGGCAACGAGATCCGCAACCGCTTTAAGATGCACAGCAAGATCGACGACGCGTACGAAGAGATCGAGTACAACGTCGAGATGACGGTCAAGAACCGCCAGAGCTTTGC
>USFU01000198.1 GCA_900554135.1 uncultured Collinsella sp.
AGCGTTACCAAAACGGCGCGCGAGGCCCCCGCCCCACGCGCCGCGCGAATCACTGTATCGAGTATGCCGTTGACAATGCCAACCTCGTGCATACCGATTTACTCCTCGTCGTCCTCGTCGTCCGAGAACAGGTCCAGACGGCTCACGAACAGGCCCTCCTTGCCCTCGCGCGCGGTGATGACCACGCGAGCGATGGCGAGCGAAATCTCGTAGAGCGAGAGCAGGGCGCCATACATGAGACCCAGCGTAACGGGCGAGCCGTCGGGCGTAATCACAGCCGAACCCACGAGCAGGCCTACGTACACGTAGCGCCAGGCGCTGCGGAAGGCCGCATAGGACACGATGTGGAAAACGGACAGGTAGAAGATGATGAGCGGCAGCTCAAACGCCACACCAAAGCCGATCATAAAGAGCAGCTCCATGTTGACGTAGTTCTCCAGATCGGGCAACGCCGTAGCGACAGCCGAGGTCTCGCCGATGAGCCACTCAAAGCCCGCCGGGATGATGATGAAGTAGCAGAAGATGGCACCCAGGAAGAACAGCACCGTCGAGGCGAGCACCGTGGGCACGACCCACTTGCGCTCGTTGGGGCGAAGCGCCGGCAGGAAAAACGCCAGAATCTGCCAGATGATCATGGGCGTGCACATGACCACGGCCATCTTGATGGCCAGCGAGAAGCGCAGGCCAAAACCGCCGAGCGTGGTGGTGATGTAGAACTTACCGTCCGGCACAAACGAGCGGATGGGATCCTCGAGGATATCGAGCACCACGGGCGTGGCAAAGTACAGCACGATAGCGGCGGCAAACACCGAAACGACCACGATGGTCAGGCGGCGACGGAGCTCTCCCAGGTGATCGAAGAGCGGCATGCGCGCAGGTCCGATCGGCATTACTCATCGCCTCCCTTCGGGGCGTCGGCGGCAGCAGCCTCGGCATCGTCCTCGACCTCGAGCTCGCGAGCGAGCTGGTCGACGACGGCCTTGCGCTTGCGGGGACGACGGGCGTAGAGGTCAGCCGTCGTGGGCTCTGCCGGCTCGGGCTTGGGCTCTGCAGCAGGCTCGGGCTCGACGGCAGCAGCAGGCTCTGTACCCTCGGCCTCATCAACAGCGCCTTCGCCCTCAGCAGCACCCTCGCTTGCGGCCTTCTCGGCAGCAAGACGGGCGCGACGCTCGGCAAAGGTCTCCTTCTTGGCGGGCGCTGCCGTCTCGGCGGCATCCTCGTCCGCATCGGAATCGTCGTCGGTCGCAGCAGTCTTCTTGGGCTTGACCGGGGCCGACGCGGCCTCGCTCACCGGATCGATAATCTCGGACTGAACAACGGCCGTCATCTTTTCCTGCGTCTCGCGGAACTGACGGATGGCACGGCCGATCGTGCGGCCCATCTGCGGGAGCTTATCCGGGCCAAACAGCAAAAAGCCGAAGACCACGATGATCGCGAGCTCACCCTCTCCAATACCAAACACACATACCTCCAAGGCTCGATGTGAGTCGAGCCCGCACCGCGCCATTCGGCCGGAACTCGTCTATTCATTCGGTCAAGTATAGCGCCCGGACGCCAAAACGTCCGAGCGCATCACAAACATATGCCAAACGGCACGCCCTTTTGGGGGCAAAGATTATGCAGCGGTGATCGAAATCTCCTGGTCGACGCCCAACAGCTGAACCACGCGCATCACCGGGGGCTGCACGTTGACGCAGCTAAAACGCTTACCATGATCAGCTGCGTGGTGTGCGGCGCCCACAAGCACGCCAATGCCCGTCGAATCGATGTAGCTCACCTGGGCAAAATCGAGCTCAACGGCCTCAGTGGGCTGCTCGAGCGCCAGGTCGATGGCATTGCGCAGGCTATCGGCGTTAGAGATATCGATCTCGCCGGTTACCTTAATGGTGTAGAGCTCTGGCGTGGGGTTGGTGGAAATACCCAAATCCATGTATACGCTCCTTTACGTATCGAAAGTGCGGATAGTACGGGAAGCTGCGCGTTAGGCGCGCTCGGCACGCGCAAGCTCGGCAGCGACGAGCTTCACAGCCAGCACCAGCACATCGAGCGCGGCCTCCAGGTCCTCGACCGTGGGATAGCTCGGCGCGATGCGGATGTTGGTGTCGCGCGGATCCTTGCCATAAGGCCAGGTGGCACCAGCCGGCGTGAGCTTGACACCCAGGTCGGCACAAAGCGCGGCGACCTTTTGGGCCGAGCCCTCGGGACCATCGAAGCTTACAAAGTAGCCGCCGCGGGGGTGCGTCCAAGTGGCGCAGCCCGTGTCGCCCAAGCCCTCGGTGAGCTTGCGCTCGACGGCCTCAAAGCGCGGACGCAGGAACTCGGCATGCTTTTTCATGTGCTCCTTGACCGCCTCGATGGTGGGAAGGAAGCGCACGTGACGCAGCTGGTTGAGCTTGTCGGCGCTGATGAGGCCGGCCTTCAGGCGCTTGGAGAACTCGGCGATGACCGCGGGGCTCGCACCGATAAAGCCGATACCGGCGCCCGGGAAGGTGATCTTGGACGTCGAGGCAAAGGCCACCACGCGGTCCTCGGTGCCCGCCGCGCGAGCGAGGTCAAAGATGTTTGCGAGCTCGTCGGTCTCGTCGTACAGGTCATGCACGCAGTAAGCGTTGTCCCAAAAGATGCGGAAATCGGGCGCGGCCGTGGGCATCTCGACCAGGCGGCGCACAGTGTCCTCGCTAAAGGTGATGCCCGTGGGGTTGGAATACTTGGGCACGCACCAGATACCCTTGATGGAATCGTCGGCGGCAACGAGGCGCTCGATCTCGTCCATGTCGGGGCCGTTGTCGGTCATCGCGACGGGGACGTTCTCGATACCCAGGTCGGCGGTGATGCCAAAGTGGCGGTCGTAGCCGGGAACGGGGCACAGGAACTTGACCTTCTTGCCGTCGTGGGCGGCCTCGTAGGCGTCCCAGGGCTCGCTGCCACACGAACCGCAGCGCCAGAACATGCCGGCGATGTCATGCTCGATCAAAAGGCTCGACGAACCCAGCACGAGCGTCTGCTCGGCGGGGCAGCCCAGGAACTCCCCTGCCAGCTTGCGTGCCGAAGGAATACCCTCAAAGCAGCCGTAGTTGGAACAATCGACGTTGCCATCGTGCAGATCGGCGTCGGCATTGAAGATATCGAGCATGGGGCGCGAGATGTCCACCTGGGAGGGCGACGGCTTGCCGCGCGCCATATCGAGCGCCAGGCCCTTGGCCTTGACCTCGGCGACCTCGGCTTTGAGCGCCTCGATGGCGGC
>USFU01000199.1 GCA_900554135.1 uncultured Collinsella sp.
ATACTGGCCAAGGACCTGCGCAAGCGCGGGTATGGCATCTCTACGCCGCGATCCACGCGTGCGCTCAACGCCGTGGCGGAGCAGTTTAACTACAAGCAGCTCGAGGACCTGTTTGCCGCCGTCGGCGCAGGCAAGGTTGCCCCGCGCGCTGTGGGTAACAAGGTCGAGCAAATCTTGGACCCCAAGCCCGAGGAACAGCTCACCAAGGCCGAGGCTATCGCCGAGGTCGTGAAACAGCCGGCCCGAGGCTCCAACCGAAAGCCGCAAAAGCGCGGCAAGAGCGCCAGCAACGGCATTATCGTCAAGGGCGAGAGCAACAGCGGCCTGCTGGTCCGTCTGGCACATTGCTGCAATCCGGTGACGGGCGACGATATCGTCGGCTTCATCACGCGCGGTCGTGGCGTTTCGGTGCATCGCGCCAACTGCCCCAACGTCAAGGGTCTTATGGAGCATCCCGAGCGCATGATCGAAGTGGAGTGGGACGGCGCTGCCGACACCCTCTTCCAGGTCGAGATCGTGGTCGAGTGCCTGGACCGCATGGGCCTGCTCAAGGATGTCACTATTGCCATTGGCGATGCGGGCGGCAATATCCTTTCTGCCGCCACGTCGACCAACCGCGAGGGTATTGCAACCCTGCGCTTTATGGTCGAGATCTCGGACGCGAGTGGTCTGGATCCGCTGCTGGCCTCTATCAGCAGCGTCGACTCGGTCTACGACGCGCGCCGCCTGATGCCCGGCGAGGGTGGAGCCCAGCTTAAGCGCCGCGTTTAGTCGCGACGAACGCGCCACATTATCGATATTCGCTACACTCGAGGCATCGTTTGATGCCTCGAGTTCTATAGAGAGGAGAGGGACATGAGTGCTGTGTCCTTGGATGTAACTCCCAAGGGATCGGTCGAGATTGAGACGCTCGTAAACGGTCCCATTCAGACCAATAGCTATGCTGTTATTTCGGACAATGAGTGCGTGATTATCGACCCCGCATGGGAAGGCGAGCGTTTGGTGGAGCATATTCGAGCCAAGCATGCCGGTGTACGCGTGCTTGGCGCCGTATGCACTCATGGCCATGCCGATCATGTTGGTGGTGTTGCCGGCGTGCGAACCACCGTTGGCGAGGGCTGTCAGTATGAGCTGTGTGCCAAGGATGTGGCGGTGCCGCATACGAATATCGAGGAACAGCGAGCTATGTGGGGCATTGAGACGCCCGACCCCGGGGAGCCGACGCGCCTGCTCGCCGAGGGCGATACTATCGAGGTGGGCGATATCTGCCTGCAGGTGATCGAGACGCCAGGGCATACGCCGGGCGGGATCGTCTTGTTTGCTGCCACCGAGCAGGGGAACATTGCCTTTGTGGGTGACACCCTGTTTCCGGGTGGGCACGGCCGTACCGATCTTTCCGGAGGAGACGAGGCGGCGATTCTGCGCTCGCTCTCCAAGCTCGCCCGGCTTCTCCCGCCCGATACCGTTTGCCTAGCCGGGCATGGCGATTCGACCACCATGGCACGCGAGCTCATGCAGAACCCTTTCATGCAGGTGTAGCTTTATAGTCAGCTTCTAAAGCACGAGAAGCGTCCAAACGTCAAGCTATTTTTCCCCAACGGGTCAATTTCGTAGGGCAAACGGTCAAAAAAGTCTGTTTGGACGATATTCGTGAACAAACGAACGTTTATGCTCGGGTGCGCCGTGGTAAAATCACAGGCGTTATCGGAGCAACCTTACAGGAGGTTTCTTTTATGCTCGTCAACGCAGCAGACATGCTCAAGAAGGCCGAGGCCGGCAAGTACGCTCTCGGTGCCTTCAACACCAACAACCTCGAGTGGACCCTGGCTATTCTCCAGGCCGCCGAGGAGGCCAAGTCTCCGCTGATCCTTCAGTGCACCGCTGGTGCCGCTAAGTGGATGGGCGGTTTCAAGGTCTGCGCCGACATGGTCAAGGCTGCCGTCGAGGCCACGGGCGTTACCGTTCCCGTCGCCCTTCACCTCGATCACGGTTCTTACGAGGACTGCTTCAAGTGCATCGAGGCCGGCTTCACGTCCATCATGTATGACGGCTCTCACGAGGAGACCTTCCAGCTTAACCTCGACCGCACCAAGGAGCTCGTTGAGCTTGCCCACTCCAAGGGCATGTCCATCGAGGCCGAGGTCGGCGGCATCGGCGGCACCGAGGACGGCGTGACCTCCAACGGCGAGCTCGCTGATCCTGCTGAGTGCAAGCAGATTGCTGACCTGGGCGTCGACTTCCTCGCCTGCGGCATCGGCAACATCCACGGCGTGTATCCCGCCGACTGGGCTGGCCTTTCCTTCGAGCGTCTGGGCGAGATTAAGGCTCAGACCGGCGACCTGCCCCTCGTCCTGCACGGTGGCACCGGCATCCCCGAGGATCAGATCAAGAAGGCCATCTCCCTGGGCATCTCCAAGATCAACGTCAACACCGACCTGCAGCTCGTCTTCGCCAAGGGCGTCCGCGAGTACATCGAGGCTGGCAAGGATCAGCAGGGCAAGGGCTTTGACCCCCGCAAGCTCCTCAAGCCTGGTCGCGACAACATCGTTGCCCGCACCAAGGAGCTCATGGAGGAGTTTGGCTCCGTCAACAAGGCGTAAGCGTCGATAAACTTATCCCGCCGGAAGCCCCGTCCCCCTACGCTGTTTCCTCTGCGCTCACCTGGCTTCGCCAGAAGTCGCGCCGAGGAAACAGCTCTGGGGGACGGGGCTTCCTTCGTTTTCCGCCGCAGGGTTACGAGGCTGATATTTATTTGCTTGTCGGATTGCCAGAAGTCGCGCGACGGAATCAGCTCCGGGGAAACGGGGCCTCCTTTGTTAACTCGCTACAGGGTTACTGGGCTGAATTCATTTATTGACTACCGTTCAGCGGCGTTGATGGCTTCCTTGTTGGGGCTTTCTTTTTATCTCGGTACAATGTGGTCAGTTTGTCGTTCGGTGTGGGAGTGGTTATGGCTGTTGTTGATGTTTTGCCTTCGGATGGGAAGGTTGTTGACGAGGGTCCTGTTGGTTGCTCTGTTGATGTTTGCTGTGATGATTTTCGTCATCTCGATATTGGTCTGCCGCCTGAGATTCTTCGACTCAAGGATGCCGGCTATTTGACGCGGGCTGTTGCGGCTTGTGATCGCCTTTTGGAGCAGAACCCTGAACCTTCGCTGGCTGCTTGTGTTCGTGCCGAGCGGTATCGCATGCTCGAGACGCCGCTTCATTTTTCGGTGTCGCGTGATCGGGC
>USFU01000200.1 GCA_900554135.1 uncultured Collinsella sp.
GCTTTCTAAGGTTTGTGACGTGGATGTGGCGCGGACGTGCGGAGCGTGTGAATGCTCGCTGTTAGCGCTGCGGCTCTGCGGCGCGCACCTGCTCGATGACCTTTTCCATCGTGGTGTCGATGCGGTCTTTTTTGAGCTCGCATTCCCAGATGGTTATAGGCGTCCAGCCCATTTGAGTGAGTGCTGCCACGGCGGTGCGGTCGCGCTCGACGTTGCGGCGAAACTTTGCCTCCCAAAACTCAACGTTGCGCTTGGGCTGGCTAGGGTTGCACTTGGGGCAGCGGTGCCAAAAGCAGCCGTTGACGAAGATGGCGATCTTGCGCCCGGGAAAGGCGATGTCGGGCTTGCCGGGTACCTTCCATTCCAAACGATAGCCCGTAAGGCCCGCGGCCCGTAGGCGCTGACGTACGAGCAGCTCGGGCTTGGTGTTGGCGCGCTTGTTGCCCTTCATGGACTTTTTGATTGCGGCGCGACGGCGGACCAGCTCGCGCTCATCAGCGGAGAGGTCCGAGGTATCGATGCCGTCGAGCAGACCTGGTTTGGGGCGTTTTTTTCTACGGCGCTTAGGTGCGCGCTTGGGTTTGGTGGCAGGCTCGTCGGCCGAGGCGGGGCCGCCGTCGCGGCTGGCGCTTGCTTCAAGCCGATCTTCCTTCAACTCAATCAGAGCATCGATCAGCCCTTTGTCGGCGGGCATCCATTCCACTGTGGCAAGCGAGGTGCGCGGAATCCAGCGGATATCGAGCTGCCGGTCGTGCTTCTGGGGCTCGCCGGACTCTTCTGCCAGTGAGCAGTAATAGCACTCCATGGAGAGATGAAAATCGGGATAGTCGTACTCGACGGTATAGAAATCGCGCAGGTTGGTGACCTTTACCTGCAGCTCTTCCATGAGCTCGCGGCGCACGGCGTCCTCGGGCGACTCGCCGCGCATGAGCTTGCCACCGGGGAACTCCCAAAGTCCCTGCATGTCGCCGTAGCCACGCTGCACGGCAAGCAGCTCGTCGGATCCTTCCTTGCGAATGATCCCAGCGGCAACATGAACGGTCTTCAACAGGAGTCCTCTCTCAACAGCGACAATCAAACCCTACCTTACACAACGGTAAGGCAAGCGTAAGCCATATCGATGGTAGCCGACTCGTCTTCTTGCGACTATAGATGCCGTAGACTAATCGCAAGAAAGGACTCGGTATGCAAACCACGCAAGCAGCGACCCCGGTACTGGAGGTCGCGCATCTTGAAAAGGTATACGGCGCGCTGGGCAACGTGACCCGCGCGCTCAACGACGTCAGCTTTACCGTCAACCGCGGTGAATTTGTTGGCATCATGGGCGCTTCGGGCTCGGGCAAGTCGACGTTGCTCAACTGCGTGTCGACCATCGATAGCGCCACAAGTGGCACGATCCGCATCAACGGGCAGGATGTAACACGCATGAAGCAGGCTAAGCTTTCGCAGTTCCGCCGCGAGGAGCTCGGCTTTATCTTCCAGGACTCCAACCTGCTCGATACGCTCACGGCACGCGAGAACATCGCCCTGCCGCTCACCATCGCCCGCACAAACTCGGCAGAGATCTCGACCCGCGTGCAGGACGTGGCAGCGCGCCTCTCCATCAGTCAGGTGCTCGACAAGTATCCCTACCAGATGTCCGGCGGTCAGCAGCAGCGCGTTGCCGCGGCTCGCGCGCTCGTCACCGACCCCACCATGATCATGGCCGACGAGCCCACCGGCGCCCTCGATTCCAAGAGCGCCCGTCTGCTACTCGAGAGCCTGGAGGCCCTTAACCGCCGCCTGCGCGCCACGGTGCTCATGGTCACGCATGACAGCTTTGCCGCCAGCTACACGAGCCGTGTGCTGTTCATTCGCGACGGCAAGATCTTCACCGAGCTGCGCCGCGGCGACACCGACCGCCGAGAGTTCTTCGACCGCATTATGGAGGTCGTTGCCATGATGGGCGGTGAGGGCTCCGATGCTCTGTAAACTCGCTTGGGGCAACGTCCGCCGCGCCGGCCGCGACTACCTCGTCTACCTTTTGACGCTCACCCTGGGCGTCACGGTCTTCTATGCCTTTAACACCATCTCGATGCAGGTCGACATCGCCGGCATCGATGAAGAGGGCTTGGCGCAGGTTATGGGCAGCATGCTCGGCGACCTGACGTACTTTTTGGCCGGTGTCATGGCCTTTTTGATGGTGTATGCCAATAACTTCATCATGAAACGCCGCAAGAAGGAGTTTGGCCTGTACCAGGTGCTCGGCATGGGGCGTGGGCGCGTCGCCACGATCATGGCGCTCGAGACCGTGATAGTATCGGTCGTGGCCTTTGTCGCCGGCATTGTGCTGGGTGTGGGACTCTCCCAGCTCATGACGTTCTTTACGGCCTCGCTCTTTAAGACACAGATCGCCAATTTCCACTTCTTTTTCTCGGTGCATGCGTTCAATCTTACCCTTGCCTGCATGCTCGTAATGTTTGTGCTCACGCTACTGCTGAACCTTCGCGCCGTGCGTCGTACCAAACTCATCGAGCTTATGGGTGCCGAGCGTCGCAACGAGAGCATCAAGACACGCAACCCCTGGATCGCGATTGCCATCTTTGCCGTGGGCGTGGTGCTTGTGGGCGTGGCCTATTACCGTCTGCTACGTGATGGGTTCCCGCTAACCGCGACGGACAGCAAGCTGCAAGAGGCCATGAACCAGTTTGGTATTACGACCGCTATGGTTACCGTGGGCACCTTTGCCCTGTTCTGGGGACTCTCGGGCATGCTCATCAAGCTGCTGCAGAGCCTGCGCGGCGTGTATTGGCGCGGCCTCAACATGTTTACCGTGCGCCAGCTTGCGGCCAAAGTCAACACGGTGTGCTTTTCGATGGGCGTCATCGCGATGCTCCTGTTTTTGGCCATCACCTCGGTGACGTGCGGTATGTCGATTGCCAATGTGATGAACGAAAACCTGGAGCGCTATAACCCTGTTGACGTGTCTCAGACGTATGTCTATTACACGCCCGATACGCTCGACTACTACAAAGAATATGTCAATCCGTCTGAAGCCGACCGCATGGTGCTAGCCGATACAACGGTCGATTTGTACTCCGCATGGCACGGCAAGGGCAAGTCGGCGGACAACAACGACGAGACCGGCAAGAAGGTCAATATCGCCGATGTTGCCGGTGAGCATGTGCAGATCGATTCGTATCTGAGTTACCC
>USFU01000201.1 GCA_900554135.1 uncultured Collinsella sp.
ACCGCGCGATTAATAAACGTTGTTCGATAGTCTACCACGGACCGACCCCCGCCCGCCCCACAAGCCGCATCGCACCATAAAGCTGCAAGACCAGTAGATAGGCCCGATTCGTGGCAGACAGCCTTCCAACACGCTAATGCCGGGTGCGCGTCCTCACCAAACGTACCAATGTGAGCGCAAAGCCCACGGTAGCAACGGCCATCAGCACGTAGAATACCAAACGGAAGCCAAAGAGGAACACGTCCGGACGACCCGCCACATAGCTCGTGACCGTCTTGCCCATCGCCGCGCTCGTCTGTCCATACAGGATGCGCGACGCCGCCGTAATACCCAGCGCTATGCCCGCATAGCGCGCCAAGCTGCTCAAGCTGCCCGCAAAGCCAAGCGCCTCACGCGGAGCCGAACCCATATACAGCGAATTATTGGGACTCTGGAAGATCGACGTGCCGCACGACATAAACGCGACGCAGCACACAATCATCAAGATGGAAGAGTGCTCGTCAAGCGTGCTCACCGCAAAGAGACCGCACACGTACACGCCCAGGCCAACGGCCGTGGGCGCTTCACAACCAACACGGTCGGACACCGAGCCCGAAAGCGGGCCCACAAAGGCATTCACGACCGGCATCGCCAAAAACAACAGGCCGGAGATATCGGAGCTAAAGCCGTGGGCATCCTGAAAGTAGAACGGCAGCACAAACTCGGAGGCACCGATACCCACGAACACGATAAGCATGCAAGCCAGGTTAATCGTGAAAGCCGAGCTCGCAAAGCAGCGACGCGCTGCCTCTGTCAACGGCATAGGGCGTTCGCCAGCCTCCGGCTTCACATGCGGCAGCGTATAGAGTCCCACGATAAACGAGATTACGCCAACGGGCAGATTGATAAGGAAGATGCTCTCCCAGGGAAAGCTCGCCACCAGCACGCCGCCGAGCACGGGGCCGCACATCATGCCAAGAGCCACAAAGGTCGCCAGAATGCCCATGGCACGACCGCGCTCACGCGCCGGAAACGACTCGGTGATGATGCCCATATTGTTGGCCATCGCGGCGGCACAGCCAATGCCCTGCACGAAACGCGCCAAGATAAGCACCTCGAGCGAAGCCGAGAGCCCGCAAAGCAGCGAGCCGCCCGTAAAGACAATCACACCCAACTGGAACACATTCACCTTGCCGCGTACATCGCCCAAGCGGCCAAACGGCAGCATGGCGACACACGTCGCGAGCAGATACATCGAGCTCACGAGCTGAATGCGGTCGAGACCCACCCCCAGCTCCTTTTGCATCACTGGGAGTGCCACCGTCACGATGCTCGCATCCAGACACGCCATAAAGGTCATGACGAGCACGGTGAACAGAATCGCCCATTTATTCTTACCGTGGGTGTCGCCCTCCAGGGCAATGTGTTCGCGGCGCAGCTGCTCGGCAGTTTTCTCCATGTATATCCTTTCTATCGTGCAACGCAAAAACGGGACCCCAATCGCCTACAAACGGTCACGATCGGGGTCCCGCCTACGGAATCGGAACTATGAGGACGTCGTCAGCCGAAAAGCCGTCCCACGCCTCGCACGCACGCTAGCCTAGCACTGCTCGAGTGCCTGCTCAAGGTCGGCAATCAGATCGGCCGTGTCCTCGAGGCCGCACGACAGGCGCACCATGTCGGCGGAGATGCCACAGGCGATGAGCTCCTCGTCGTTCATCTGGCGGTGCGTGGCATTAGCGGGATGCAGGCAGCAAGTGCGGGCGTCGGCCACGTGCGTGGCGATCTGGGCGAGCTTGAGGCTCTTCATAAAGGTCTCGGCCGCCGCGCGACCACCGTTAAAGCCAAAGCTCACAACACCGCAGGTACCGTTGGGCATGTACTTCTGAGCCATGTCATAGTACTTATCGCCCTCCAGGCCCGGATAGCTCACGAAGCGCACCTTGGGATGGCTCTGCAGGAACTTGGCAACGGCCAGGCCGTTCTCGCAATGACGCGGCATGCGCACATGGAGGCTCTCGAGCGAGCTATTCAGGAAAAAGGCCGCCTGCGGGTTCTGCATGGGGCCGAGGTCGCGCATGAGCTGCGCGGTGGCCTTGGTAATGAAGGCGCCCTCGCGACCGAACTTCTCGGCATACGTCACGCCGTGGTAGCTCTCGTCAGGCGTGGTGAGACCCGGGAACTTGTCCGCATGGGCCATCCAGTCAAACTGGCCGTGGTCGACGATCACGCCACCCAGATAGGCCGCATGGCCATCCATGTACTTAGTGGTGGAGTGCGTAACGATGTCGGCGCCCCACTCAAAGGGACGGCACATCACGGGCGTCGGGAAGGTGTTGTCGACCATCAGCGGCACGCCGTGGTCATGCGCGGCCTTGGCAAAGCGCTCAATATCGAGCACGGCAAGGGCGGGGTTGGCGATGGTCTCGCCAAAGACGAGCTTGGTGTTGGGTTGGAAGGCTGCCTCCAACTCCTCATCGGTGCAGTCGGGGGCAACGAACGTGCAGGTCAGCCCCATACGGCCCATGGTGTGGGCGAGCAAGTTGTACGTGCCGCCATAGATGGCAGAGCTCGCGACTACGTGATCGCCGGCACCGGCCACGTTAAAGATCGCAAGGAAATTCGCGGCCATGCCCGAGCTCGTGAGCATCGCGGCAGTGCCGCCCTCCATCTCGCAGATCTTGGCGGCAACCAGATCGCACGTGGGGTTCTGCAGACGGCTATAGAAGTAGCCCGACTCCTCCAGGTCAAACAGCTTGCCCATGTGCTCGGACGTGTCGTACTTCCACGTGGTGGACTGGTAGATGGGCACCTGACGCGGCTCGGCATCTCCCGGGTGATAGCCGCCCTGAACACACGTCGTACCGATGGTCTGCTTGCTCATATCTAGCTCCCTTGCCTGGGTTTTAGTTTTATTCGGTCCACGATACCGCTACCCTGCACCCCTCTCAACCCATCCCCAAGGTAGGTTATGTGACTAATTGATCAGGGGTATTTATCTCAAGCCTTGGGCATTTGCTCGATAGATAAAATGAGGCATCCATGAAGCTCTCGATGATTACACGCACCGTCACGGGTACCATAGGCGGGTACACCGTGACCAAGGAGACAACGATGAAGCAAATCGATACGGCCCAGCTCGACATCACCGCCTGTCAGGCTCAGGCTGCCGAATA
>USFU01000202.1 GCA_900554135.1 uncultured Collinsella sp.
TGACATTGTTGTCATGTCCGGGCTTTTGTGTTTAGCGCCTTTTTGTTTGGTGACAATAAGCTTAGCAAGAACGTAAGGCTAGGAGGCGCTATGTGCACGAGTATTCGATTTACCGATGATTCCGGCCACATGTATCTGGGACGCAACCTCGACTGGAGCTTTGACTACGGCCAACAGGTTCGCGTGATGCCGCGCGGGTTTCACATTCCGTATTCGTTTATCGACGACGCGACAGCGGCACACGCGGTGATCGGTATGTGCATCGATTACAAGAACTATCCCATGTTTTTCGATTGCGGTAACGATGCGGGTCTGGCTGTGGCGGGGCTCAACTTTCCCGGCTATGCCGAGTATGCCGAGGGCCCGGTTGATGGAAAGACCAATATCGCGGCCTACGAGTTTCCCCTCTGGGTGGCAGCGACGTTCTCGACGGTCGACGAGGTCGAGGCCGCGCTGCGCGATACGGTGATTGTCGCCAAATCTGCCGGAGAGGGGCTGGGCGTGTCGCTGCTCCATTGGATTATCGGCGACAGCCAGCGTAGCATCGTGGTCGAGATGATGGCTGACGGCCTGCATGTATACGACGATCCGGTCGACACCCTTGCCAATCAGCCCACCTTCCCGTGGCACATGGAAAACCTGCGCACCTATATCACGGCCACAAGCGATTTTCCGCAGACGGCGACATGGCGTGGCGCCGAGCTCAAGCCCTATGGCGCGGGTGCCGGCATGCGCGGCATTCCGGGTGACTGCTATTCGCCGAGCCGTTTTGTAAAGGCGGCGTACCTCAATGCCAATTACCCGCAAAAGGAGAGCGAGACCGAAAACGTCGTCCGCATGTTCCGTTCACTCGAGGGCGTGGTGATGATTGAGGGGGCGTCCAGGATGGGCGATGGCAAGTTCGAGAAGACTATCTACACCGGATGCTTTAGCGCGCGCACGGGCAATTATTACTACGCGATGTATGATGATCCGTCGATTCGCTACGTGAGCCTGATGGATGCCGAGGGCGCGAGCCCCGATAGGCTCGTGGTTCCCGAGCCGCGCCGTTCGTAGCCGATAGCTTTACTGCAATGCAAAGCGGCCCTGCGTCTCCCGTGAGATGCAGGGCCGCTGTCGTCGATTTGTGACGTCGCTAGAAGTTGGCGTCGTTGAGTTGTTCGCTCTCGAGTCCGTCGAGTTGCTGTTGCTCGGGCGTATCGGCGATGCTCTCGAGCAGCTCGGTGGGATCGACGTTCATACTCTTGCCGGCTTCGTTGCCGTTGACCAGGTCGTCCGAGAAGATGTCGACTTCCATTTCCTCGGCCTCTTCGATCAGGATCTCGAGCGGCACCTGGGTGCGTACGAGCTTGACTGCCGGACGCATGCGGGCAAAGAGCGGTACGTACTCAATGATGATGGCCGAGTTCTCGAGACCATACCAACGTGCCGGGCTTCCGCAGGCGCGGCGGACGGCGTACTTGATGGCCATCACGCGGTGGTCATTGCGGTTGATGTCCGTTTCGGGGGCAAGCATCTTGCGCAGCATACAAAAGCGGAAGTCACCCACGTTGCCACGCGTCTCGTAGATGGAGTAGGTGTGATGTTGCGGCGGCAGCTCGCCCGATGCCATCAAGTCGCCGACGATCTGGCGCAGGTAGGCGTTGATGCGCTGATTGACCTTAAAGCCCAGGTCCAAGCGCACGCGGAACAGGAAGTCCGTGCCAAAGGTCTCAACGGAATACTCGTGCGTATAGGGCTCGTCGGTAACATGCACGTTGATGAACCAATATGCCTTGGCGCGCTTGGGGTGCTTATCTAGGATGGAATAGAGCACGTCGCGGTCGAGCGTGAGCGGGTCGGGGCTGTTGGTGAGAAATACCAGATTGTCAGCGAGCACGGGATAGGTCTCGTCGTTGCGCAGGCGGTTGAGCTGATCGATGTACTTGGAGACGGGCAGCAGGATCGTTTGCGTGCGCTCGATGGCGGTGCCGCGGCGCCACACATACATAAGGCCGAACAGCAGCGCGGCCAGGAAGATCATGACGTAGCCGCCGTCAAAGAACATGGTGAGGCACGAAGCGAAGAAGCACAGCTCAATGGCACCAAAGAGCAGGGCGAAGACGCAAGCACCCAGCTTGTGCTTGAGGATGCCGGCGATGTAGCTCGTCAAAAGCGTCGTGGTCATGAGCATGGTCACGGTAATGGCGAGGCCGTAGGCGCTCTCCATGCGCTCGGAGTTTTGGAACAGCAGCACGATGAAGATACAGCCGACCCACATGATGTTGTTGACGAGCGGAATATAGAGCTGGCCCTTGGTGTCGCTGGGGTAGTGGATGCGCAGATGCGGCATAAGGTTGAGACGCGTGGCCTCGGATACCAGCGAGAACGAGCCGGTGATGAGCGCCTGCGAGGCGATGATGGCCGCCACGGCCGAAAGCACGATGGCAAAGGGGCGCAGGGGCTCGGGAAGCATCATGTAGAACGGGTTGACGATGTCCATCGCGAGCATCTGGGGATTGGAGTTGTTGGCGAGCAGCCAAGCGCCCTGACCCAGATAGTTAAGGATGAGGGCTGCCTTAACAAATGGCCAGGATGCGTAAATGTTAGCCTTGCCCACGTGACCCATGTCCGAATAGAGCGCCTCGGCGCCGGTCGTCGACAGGAAGACGAAGCCGAGCACCATGATGCCCGAGTGGTTGATGGGCGAGAACAGGAACATGATGCCGCGAATGGGGTTGAGCGCGCGTAGGATGGACAGGTTGCCGAGCATGTTGAACAGGCCGGCGCCCGCCAGGAACAGGAACCATAGTGTCATGAGCGGACCGAAGAGCTTGCCGATTGACGAGGTGCCGGCGCGCTGCATGGCAAACAGACCGCAGATAATGATGATGGTAATGATGATGACGTTGGTCTGGCCGTCGCCCAGCAGCGCATGGCCCCATTCGATGGTGCGCAGACCCTCGATGGCTGTGGTGACCGTGACGGCGGGGGTGAGGATGCCGTCGGCAAGCAGTGCCGCACCGCCGATCATGGCGGGCAGAATCAGCCACGGTGCTACCTTGCGTACGAGGCTGAACAGGGCGAAGATACCGCCTTCGTTGTGGTTGTCGGCCTTCATGGCGATTACCACGTACTTGACCGTGGTCACGAGCGTCATGGTCCAGAT
>USFU01000203.1 GCA_900554135.1 uncultured Collinsella sp.
TTGGTCAGCCCGAGCATGCCGCCGAGCGTCGGAAACACGAGCGCCGCGATAACGTTAAACAGGAAGATGACCGAAATGGCCTGGGCAATCTCGCGATCGTCGGCATCGATGACGGGCGCGGTCGCGGCGATGGCAGAACCGCCGCAAATCGACGAACCCACACCCACGAGCGTCGCAATCTTGCTCGGAACCTTCATGATGCGGCAGAGCGCAAAGGCGATGACGAGCGAGGTCGAGATCGTCGCCACGATAATCGGCAGCGACTGGGCGCCCTTGGACAGAATCTGCGAGAGGTTCATACCAAAGCCAAGCAGGATGACCGCATACTGCAGGATCTTTTTGGATGTATAGGTGACACCGGCAGCAAGCGGCTCGCGACGATCCTTGGGAAAGACAAGCGCCAGGACCATGCCAAAGAGGATGGCAAACACCGGCCCGCCGACCACCTCAACCTGTTTGCCGAGCAACGTCGCGGGGATGGCGACGATCAGGCAGAACAAGACGCCCTTCCAGCGCTCGCGTACGATATTCGCCAGTTGCATATGAGATTCCTTCTTTCTATTTCACGTTTGCGACGGCTTATGATACGGCAACATTGAGCACAGCCCTGCGCAAACACGACCAAGATGCCGCAATAGTTCTTGGGCAACAGCCGAATTACCCACCGCGGAGAGCTGATTCGCGGCATAATTAACAGCTGATATATGAGTGTGATAGAACGGTTGTGAGGCACTATGGAAGAATCGATGCACGTCGGCGAGCAGGAAATGAGCCTACAGGATCAGTCCTACCACACCATTCGACGCAAAATCGTCTACCTGGACTACAAGCCGGGCGAAAAGCTGGGCGTCAAGCAGCTTTGCGACGACCTGGATATGGGGCGCACCCCTGTGCGCGAGGCGCTGGTGCGTCTGGCGCAAGAGGGCCTGGTGCGTACCGTGCCCCAAAGCGGCACCTATGTCTCGCCCATCAACCTCACTCTTGCCGAGAGCGCCTGCTACATTCGCGAGCACCTGGAAAAGCAGGTGATTGTGGAGTGCTGTGCCCGTGCCACCTCGGCAGGCATCGAGCAGCTCGACCGAGCCATCGCGCTGCAGGAAAAAACCATGGCCGAGGAGGACCGCATCGGCTTCTTTTTAAGCGACAACCTCATGCACCGCATGATCTTTAGCATCGCGTGCCGCAGCACCGTGTGGTCGTGGCTCGAAGAGACCAATGCCGACCTGGAGCGCTTCCGCTGGCTGCGCGCCGCCACGCAGACGCTCGACAATCAGGAGATTGTTAACGAGCACAAGCAAATCCGCCGCGCCATCGCCGGCCGCGACCCCATCGAGGCGAGCTTTTTGGTCAGCAAGCACCTGCATATGATGTTCCGCAACCAGACCGAGGTCCTGGACCAATATCCCAAGTACTTCGAGACCAGCAAGCTCCGCTAACCTGCCAAAAAGGGACAGGTTTATTTTGGCAGGTTTTATTTGGCCAAACGCGACAAGGCCCGACTCCACTGCAACGGAGCCGGGCCTTGTTCGCTAGAACGGCGGAACCAACTACTCTACTGTGACACTCTTTGCCAGGTTACGGGGCTGATCGACGTCGCAGCCGCGCAGGATGGCAACCTCGCGGGCGAGCAGCTGCAGCGGGACGCTCGCCGTGATGGGGCTGAACACGTCGCGGACGGCCGGCACGCAAATGATGCAGTCGGCGATCTTGTTGATCTCCTCGTCGCCCTCGGTGGCAACGACGATGACCTTGGCACCGCGCGCCTTGCACTCCATAAGGTTCGACACGGTCTTGTCGTAGGTGGCGCTCTTGGTGGCCACGGCGATGACGGGGAAGCCCGGATCGATCAGCGCGATGGGGCCGTGCTTCATCTCGCCGGCAGCATACGCCTCGGCGTGCAGGTAGCTGACCTCCTTGAGCTTGAGTGCGCCCTCATAGGAGATGGCCGCGCCCATGCCACGGCCCACGAACAGCGCCGACTGCGCGTCCTTGCACAGCAGGGCGGCCTCGTGCACGACCTCGGTCTGCGTGTCCAAAATCCACTGGATCTGCTCGGCCGTATCGGAAAGCTCGCGGAACATCATGCGCGCCTGCTTGGTGGTCAGACGGTACTTGACCTGCGCCAGCAGCAGAGCCAGCAGCGTCAGGCTCACAACCTGGCCGATGAAGCTCTTGGTCGAGGCGACGGCGATCTCCTTGTTGGCCTTGGTATAGATGACGCCGTCGCTCTCGCGCGCCACGGGGCTGCCCACCACGTTGGTGATGCCAAAGACCTTGGCGCCCTTGATGCGCGCGTCACGAATGGCGGCGAGGGTATCGGCCGTCTCGCCCGACTGGGACACGGCAACGACGAGCGTCGTCGGTGTGATGATGGGGTTGCGATAGCGGAACTCGCTGGCAGCCTCAACCTCGGTGGGAATGCGCGCCCAGCCCTCAATAAGGTTCTTTGCGATGAGACCGGCATGGTAGCTGGTGCCGCAGGCAATCACATACACGCGGTCGATATCGTTGAGCTCCTCGAGAGACAAGCCCAGCTCGTCGATATCGAGCTCACCGGCAGGCGTCATACGGCCAACCAGCGTGTCGCGCACGACGCGCGGCTGCTCGTGGATCTCCTTGAGCATAAAGTCGGGATAGCCACCCTTTTCGGCCATGTCCAGATCCCAATCGATATGGGTGACCTTGGGCTCGATGACATTGCCGGCCTCGTCGGTATACTCGACGCCCGCGGGCGTGAGCTTGGCAAACTGACCGTCCTCGAGCACCACGACATCGCGGGTGGCGTCGATGAGCGCGATGACGTCGGAGGCAACGTAGGAACCGGTCTCGCCCACGCCGACCACGATCGGGGAGTCCTTGCGGGCAACGGCGATCACGCCAGGTTCGTCGGCGCACACGGCGGCCAAGCCATAAGCGCCCACAACGTGGGTGCAAGCCTCGCGCACGGAGGCCATCAGGTCGTGCGTCTCGGCATAGGCCTCTTCGATCAGATGCGCGAAGACCTCCGTATCGGTCTCGCTCTTAAAGTGATGGCCGCGGCCCTCCAGCTCCTCGCGCAGTTCGGCGAAGTTCTCGATAATGCCGTTGTGGACGATGGCGATGCGACCGTCGCAGCTGGTGTGGGGATGAGCGTTAAC
>USFU01000204.1 GCA_900554135.1 uncultured Collinsella sp.
CGGCCCACCTGGATGCGAATTTCGCGCAGGACGGTCTGCTTTTCCTCGGGCGGGAACTTAAAGGCAATGGCCCAGCGTGGTGCGCGGGCGGTAAAGCCCAGATCGAGCTGTTGCTGAAAGCTGTCCACCTTTACGACCACGCCGTCGATGTCGTAATCCAAGTCACCGCGGTGCTCGAGCGCCTGGGCACAGAACTCGTGGACCTCGGCCGGCGTGGCGCAACGAGCCACGTTGGGGTTGACGCTAAAGCCGGCGCTATGCAGCCAATCGAGGAACTCGCGCTGGCTGTGGACGTGCAGCGGATCGGTATCGGCGATGGCGTAGATAAAGGTGGCCAGGTCGCGGCGCGCCGTGACCTTGGGATCCTTTTGGCGCAAACTGCCAGCGGCGGCGTTGCGCGGGTTGGCGAAGGGGTCGCGGCCCTCGGCATCGGCCTCTTCATTCAGACGTACAAAGCTGCCTTTGGGCATATAGACCTCGCCGCGTACTTCGATGGTACGCTCGCGGTCGGCACCCATGTGGGCGAGCGCCGACTCGGACAGGTGCATGGGCACGTCCTTGATGGTACGGACGTTGAGCGACACGTCCTCGCCCGTGGTACCATCGCCGCGCGTGGCGGCGCGCACAAAGGTGCCGTTTTGGTAGGTAAGTGCCACGCCCAGACCGTCGATCTTAAGCTCGCAGGTATAGGCGACGCTGCCGGCACCGAGCGCATCCTCGGCGCGCTGGAGCCATGCGTCGAGCTCGTCCAGGTCCATGGCATCGTCCATGGAATACATGCGCGCCATGTGCGTGACTGGCGTAAACTGCTCGCTCACGTAGCCGCCAACGCGCTGGGTATAGCTGTCGGGCGTCACCAGGTCGGGGTAGGTCGCCTCGATTTCTTGCAGCTCAACGAGCATTTTGTCAAAGGCGGCGTCCGTGATCTCGGGCGCGTCGAGCATGTAGTAGCGATAGGCGTGGTAATCGAGCTCGTGGCGCAGCTCGGCCGCACGCGCTGCCGCCTGGGCACGGGCATCGGTCGGCGCAACGGTATCCGTGCTCGTGGGCGTTTCGGTATCGATGTCCACGCCGTCACCAAACAGGCTCGATTGCTCCATAGCGGCACTCCTTCGCTCGATTTCAAACGGATACTAGAGTACCACCGGTCACCATGGCGCCGAATAACCCTTTCGAACCGCATCGAATCGGCAGTCGACGCACCGGGATGGATTGCGCGATTAAACCATGCTCTTATCAACTCTAAATGATCCATTTTCCTCCGTCCCCAACGGATCAATAAGAAAAGAGGGGACTGCCCCACGTTGATGGGACAGCCCCCTCTGGCCTCGATATACGCGATACGGCTCGCTAGTAGCCCTGACCGTAGCCTTGACCCTGGCCCTGCTGGCCCAACAGCTCCTCCAGATACTGGCGCAGCTGCTCGTCGGTAATACCGCCGTTGCCGGTGTCGGTCGCGCTGTCATCCTGCTGCTGGTTCTGCAGCTCCTCATCGGAGCCCAGCTCGACGGTGACCTTCTTCTCTTCCTTGCCGCGCATGAGCGTGATCTCGACCTTCTCGCCCACCTCGTGGCTGCGCAGGGCGATGATCAGGCCATCGGCACTCGTAATCTCGTCGTCGCCCAGCTTGGTAATGACATCGCCCTCCTGGATGCCGGCCTTGGCAGCAGGGCCATCCTCAACGACGCTCGCCACATACGCGCCGCTATCGGTGCTCAGCTTGTTGGTGCGGGCGTTGAGCGCGTTGACGCTCGAAAGCGTGGCGCCCAGGTACGGGTGCACCGGCGTCTTACCGTCGATGATCTGGTCGGCAATGTTCTTGGCGTAGTTAACCGGAATGGCAAAGCCCACGCCCGAGCTGGAGCCCGAATAGCTCTCGATAAGCGAATTAATGCCCACCAGCTCACCATTGTCGTTGACGAGCGCGCCGCCGGAGTTGCCCGGGTTGATGGCGGCATCGGTCTGGATCATGTTGGCATAGATGGTGTTACCGTTGGTAGAGCTCATGGCCGTGGAGCGATACAGCGCCGACACAATGCCCGTGGAGACAGACTGCTCGTTGCCGAACGGCGAGCCGATCGCCATGACCCACTCGCCCACGTTGAGCTTGGAGGAATCACCAATCTCAATCGGCGTGAGCTTGGAGGCGTCAGCATCCTTGAGCTTGATGACAGCCAGGTCGCTCGAAGCATCGTTGCCCACGAACTCGGCCTCGTACGTGGTCCCGTCGTCCATGGTCACCACGTACTGGTCGTAACCATCGACCACGTGGTTGTTGGTGAGGATGTGGCCCTCGGTATCGAGCACAACGCCCGAGCCGACGCTGCCCGAACTATCCGACTCGTCGGCAGACTGCGAAAGCGAGCCATTCTGGCTGCCACTCGAAGTAGCGGTGATGGAAACGACGGAGGGCAGGGCCTTGGCAGAGACGGCCTCGGCCAGCGTGGTGTCCTCGGAGTCGATGGTGATCTTTTGCGTCGATGAACCCGAAGCACCCGCCGTCACGGCGTTCCTGCCGCCGCCGATATCGAGCGTGCCGCTCATAATGAGCGCAATGACCAGCAGGGCGCCGCAGGCACAGCCGGCGAGTGCCGTAATAAAGATCGGCAGCTTTTTGGTTTTGGTCTTGACCACCGTGTGCTTGTTTACAACCTGCTGGCCGCCCAGCGGCTTGCCGGTCTGCGTGTCGTAGGCCTGAACGTAGGGAATATCGTTGCCGTCGGTAGGCGTCGACTCCACCTGTACGCGCGGTTGCTGCTGCGTCTCGCCGGCGTGGCCCGCATCCTGGGGGCGCTGGGAATCGTTCTCGCTCATAGCTGCGATCCTTTCGTCAAATAACCAAAGGCCCGCCAAACATGTGGCGGGCCATCATTGTTCACGTTGAGTTGTACCCCAATATGCGGGTGCACGTGTATGAGAACGCAATCTTTTAGGAAGGCTTAAGTTCTGGTGCAGATTCGAGAGGAACCCGTACCTGCGTCAAAACCACCACAAAGGTGCCTGTCCCCTTTGTGGTGGAACCCTAGTCCTTAAACAGATAACCCACGCCGCGGACGGTGGTGATGTGCGCCGCGATCTGCGGGCCCACCTTGGAACGGATGCGTCGAATGTGCACGTC
>USFU01000205.1 GCA_900554135.1 uncultured Collinsella sp.
CGGCCCACCTGGATGCGAATTTCGCGCAGGACGGTCTGCTTTTCCTCGGGCGGGAACTTAAAGGCAATGGCCCAGCGCGGCGCGCGAGCGGTAAAGCCCAGGTCAAGCTGCTGCTGGAAGCCGTCGACCTTTACGACCACGCCGTCGATGTCGTAGTCCAGGTCGCCGCGATGCTCAAGCGCCTGGGCACAGAACTCGTGGACCTCGGACGGCGTGGCGCAACGAGCCACGTTGGGGTTGACGCTAAAGCCAGCGCTACGCAGCCAGTCCAGAAACTCGCGCTGGCTGTGGACGTGCAGCGGATCGGTATCGGCAATGGCATAGATAAAGGTGGCAAGATCGCGACGTGCCGTGACCTTGGGATCCTTCTGGCGCAACGATCCGGCGGCGGCGTTGCGCGGGTTGGCGAAGGGGTCGCGGCCCTCGGCATCGGCCTCGTCGTTCAGACGCACAAAGCTGCCCTTGGGCATGTAGACCTCACCGCGTACCTCGATGGTACGTTCGCGGTCGATGCCCATGTGGGCGAGCGCCGGCTCGGACAGATGCATGGGCACATCCTTGATGGTGCGCACGTTGAGCGACACATCCTCGCCCGTGGTGCCGTCGCCGCGCGTGGCAGCGCGCACGAAGGTTCCGTTTTGGTAGGTAAGCGCGACGCCCAGGCCGTCGATCTTGAGCTCGCAGGTATAGGTGACGCTACCGGCACCGAGCGCATCCTCGGTACGCTGGAGCCACGCGTCGAGTTCGTCCAGATCCATGGCATCGTCCATGGAATACATGCGTGCCATATGCGTGACCGGCGTAAACTGCTCGCTCACGTAGCCGCCCACGCGCTGGGTATAGCTGTCGGGCGTTACCAAGTCGGGGTAAGTCGCCTCGATTTCCTGCAGCTCAACGAGCATTTTGTCAAAGGCGGCATCCGTGATCTCGGGCGCATCGAGCATGTAGTAGCGGTAGGCGTGGTAATCGAGCTCGTGACGCAACTCGGCCGCGCGGGCAGCCGCCTGGGCACGGGCATCGGTCGGTGCGGCGGCATCCGCGCTCGCGGGCGTTTCGGTATCGATGTCCACACCGTCACCAAACAGGCTCGATTGCTCCATAGCGGCACTCCTTCGCTCGATTTCAAACGGATACAAGAGTACCACCGGGCGCAACGGGGCCGAATAACCCTTTCAAACCGCACCGAATCGGCAGCGGCCGAACCGGGATGGATCGCGCGATCAAACCATGCCCTTGCCGTTTCTACATGATCCGTTTTCCTCCGTCCCCAACGGATCAATAAAAAAGAGGGGGCTGTCCCGCGTTGATGGGACAGCCCCTCTGGCTTCGATATGTGCAATACGGTTGTTAGAAACCCTGACCGTGGCCCTGACCCTGGCCCTGCTGGCCCAGCAGCTCCTCCAGATACTGGCGCAGCTGCTCGTCGGTAATACCGCCGTTGCCGGTGTCAGTCGCGCTGTCGTCCTGCTGCTGGTTCTGCAGCTCCTCGTCGGAGCCCAGCTCAACCGTGACCTTCTTCTCTTCCTTGCCGCGCATGAGCGTGATCTCGACCTTCTCACCCACCTCGTGGCTGCGCAGCGCGATGATCAGGCCATCGGCGCTCGTAATCTCGTCGTCGCCCAGCTTGGTAATGACATCGCCCTCTTGGATGCCAGCCTTGGCGGCAGGACCGTCCTCGACGACACTTGCCACATACGCGCCGCTATCGGTGCTCAGCTTGTTGGTGCGGGCATTGAGCGCGTTGACGCTCGAAAGCGTGGCGCCCAGGTACGGGTGCACCGGCGTCTTACCGTCGATAATCTGGTCGGCAATGTTCTTGGCGTAGTTAACCGGAATGGCAAAGCCCACGCCCGAGCTGGAGCCCGAGTAGCTCTCGATGAGCGAGTTGATACCCACGAGTTCGCCGTTGTCGTTGACGAGCGCGCCGCCGGAGTTGCCCGGGTTGATGGCAGCATCGGTCTGGATCATGTTGGCATAGATGGTGTTACCGTTGGTAGAGCTCATGGCCGTGGAGCGGTACAGCGCCGATACAATGCCCGTGGAGACAGACTGCTCGTTGCCGAACGGCGAACCGATCGCCATGACCCACTCGCCCACGTTGAGCTTGGAGGAGTCGCCAATCTCGATCGGCGTGAGCTTGGAGGCGTCAGCATCCTTGAGTTTGATGACCGCCAGGTCGCTCGAGGCATCGTTGCCCACGAACTCGGCCTCGTAGGTGGTTCCGTCGTCCATGGTAACCACGTACTGGTCATAGCCGTCGACCACATGGTTGTTGGTGAGGATGTGACCCTCGGTATCGAGCACAACGCCCGAACCGACGCTGCCCGAGCTATCCGACTCGTCAGCAGACTGCGAAAGTGAGCCATTCTGGCTACCGCTCGAAGTCGCAGTGATGGAAACGACAGAGGGCAGTGCCTTGGCAGAGACCGCCTCGGCCAGCGTTGTGTCCTCAGAGTCGATGGTGATCTTTTGCGTCGACGAACCCGAAGCACCCGCCGTCACGGCATTCTTGCCGCCACCGATATTGAGCGTGCCACTCATAATGAGCGCGATGACCAGCAGGGCGCCGCAGGCGCAGCCGGCAAGCGCCGTAATAAAGATCGGCAGCTTTTTGGTCTTGGTCTTGACCACTGTGTGCTTGTTTACAACCTGCTGGCCGCTCAGCGGCTTGCCGGTCTGCGTGTCATAGGCCTGCACGTAGGGAATGTTGCCGTCGGCAGGCGTCGACTCCACCTGCACACGCGGCTGCTGCTGGGTCTCGCCGGCGTTGCCCGCATCCTGGGGACGCTGGGAATCGTTCTCGCTCATGGCTGCGATCCTTTCGTCAAATAACCAAAGGCCCGCCAAACACGTGGCGGGCCATCGTTGTTCACGTTGAGTTGTACCCCAATATGCGGGCGTACGTGTACGAGAACGCAATCTTTTAGAAAGGCTTAAGTTCTGCTGCAAACTCGAAAGGAACCTGCACCTGCGTCAAAACCACCACAAAGGTGCCTGTCCCCTTTGTGGTGGAAATCTAGTCCTTAAACAGATAGCCCACGCCGCGGACGGTGGTGATGTGCGCCGCGATCTGCGGGCCCACCTTGGAACGGATGCGTCGAATGTGCACGTC
>USFU01000206.1 GCA_900554135.1 uncultured Collinsella sp.
TTTATTAAGCAGATGCTCGCCCGCCCGCTCGCTCGCGAAATCGCGCGCACCGGTGAGCCGGACTTTTGCGTGCTCGCGGCGCCAGGTTACCAGTGTGACCCTGCCATCAAGGGCCTCAACTCCAGCGCCGCCGTGGTCATCAATTTCCAGGAGCGCGTGATTCTGGTCGCTGGCACTGGCTACTCCGGCGAGATCAAAAAGTCCATCTTCAGTGTCATGAATTACTTGCTGCCCGTCGAGGACGACGTTCTGCCTATGCATTGCTCGGCCAGTATGGATCCCGTCACGCATGAGACCGCCGTGTTCTTTGGCCTGTCCGGCACCGGCAAGACCACGCTTTCGGCCAACCCCACGCGTCTGCTGATTGGCGACGACGAGCACGGTTGGTCCGACATGGGCATCTTTAACGTCGAGGGCGGCTGCTACGCCAAGTGCGAGGGCCTGGACGCGTTCCACGAGCCCGAGATCTTCAACGCCGTCCGCTTTGGCGCCATCTGCGAAAACGTGGTACTCGACGAGAACCGCAAGCCCAACTACGATGACGTCTCGATCACGCACAACACGCGCGTGGCCTATCCCGTCGAGCATATCCCCAACGCGTGGACCAAGGGCATGGGCACCACTCCGAGTGTCGTGCTGTTCCTGACCTGCGACGCCTTTGGCGTGTTGCCGCCCATCTCGCGCCTGACGGCCGATGCCGCCATGTACCACTTTGTGACGGGCTTCACCGCCAAGATCCCCGGCACCGAGGTCGGCGTCACCGAGCCCACGCCCACGTTCTCCTCGCTGTTTGGCGAGCCGTTTATGCCGCTCGACCCCATGGTCTACGTTAAGATGCTCGGCGAGCGTATCGCCGACGGCCGCACGCGCGTCTATCTGGTCAACACCGGCTGGATTGGTGGCGGCTACGGCGTGGGCCATCGCATCGAGCTGGCCTACACGCGCTCGCTGGTTGCTCGCGCCCTCGACGGCACCATCGAGGACAGCGAGTTTGTGCACGACGATATCTTTAACGTTGACATTCCCACCACGTGCCATGGCGTGCCCGACGGCATCCTGGTGCCGCGCCAGTACTGGCAGAGCACCGCGCGCTACGACGAGGCAGCGCACAACCTGGCGGTGATGTTCGAGGAGAACTTCGAGAAGAAGTACTCGCACCTGCCCGAGTCTGTCAAGGCCGCCGGTCCACACGCCCAAGTGCCCGCCGACGCCCGTCATCGCGGCCGCGGCCTGCTGGGACTCCGCCATTAGCGTCGCCTCTGACCCAAAACCACCACAAAGGGGACAGGCACCTTTGTGGTGGTTTTGCTTGGGCGGATGACTCAGGTTACAATACGCCTGACATATCGCCCCCTTCTCCGGATGGGGGCAGCGTAAGCGCTCTTGTGGCGGCACCGTAGGACTTTGAAGGTGGCCGTCGTAAGGGCGCTTTTTGTTTAGGTGCCCTCGCTCGGGCGCGCACAATGAAGGGAGAGCGTATGAAGGGCTTTATTGCCGAGAATTCGTTTTGGGAGCTGTTTCCACAGGCGGCTATCGGCGTTGTGGTCGTAAAGGGCATGAAGCCCGCGGCGCAGATTTCCCAGGAGGACGTGGACGCGATTGCCGCATTGCTCGACCGTGCCAATATCGATGCGGAGCGTCACCTGACGAGTGATACCATCAGCGAGAATGCGCCGGTTAAGGCATGGCGCGAGGCGTATCGCCTGTTCAAGACTAAAAAGGGCGCGCGTTGCTCAGTTGAGAACCTGCTCAAGCGCGTGCTCAAAGGCAAGCCGGTCGGCCACATCACGCCGGCGGTGGATATCTACAACACGATTTCGTTGACTTATGCGCTGCCCGTTGGCGGTGAGGATTTGCATGCTATTGAGGGCAATCTGCGCCTGGCGGTGACCGACGGCGGCGACGCGTTCTTGCCACTTGGCGAGGAGGCGGATGATCCGACGCTGCCTGGCGAGCTCGCCTACATCGATGATGCGGGCGCCGTGTGCCGCTGCTGGAACTGGCGCGACGGCGTTCGTACGGCGCTGTCCGACGATTCGGCGGACGCATTTCTGGCGATTGAGTGCGTGGAGCCCGAGCGGATGGGGGATTGCCAGGCCGCCATCGATCGCTTGGCCGAGCTGCTTGAGCGCTATCTGGGAGCGACGGTTGTCGTTAAGACGCTTGTGACCCGCGACAATCCCTGCGTGGAGCTGTAGCGGCGCCTAGAACCTATTGATGCCCCAAACCACCACAAAGGTGCCGGTCCTCTTTGTGGTGGTTTTTATGTTGATGGGTTAACAAATGGGATGTTTGGGTATGGGTGTTGCCCTATGCGGCTAAGATGTTTACCCGTTAGCATCATGTAAGCGAAAGGCGGTCGTCACCATGCAGTGGAACGACGAGACACGTTTTGAGGACTTTGTCGGACTGATCAGCGGCCTCTACAAGGAGATTCAGCGTATCAAGACGTCCGAAGGTGCAAGGCTGGGCCTCAAAGGCTCCGACGTCATGTGCCTGTACTATCTTGAGCGCAGCAAGGACGGCCTGACTGGCGCCGACCTCGCCCGCATGGCCGGCGTTACCCGAGCCGCCGTTTCGCGCACACTGGCACATCTGGAGGAGGGCGGCTACGTCGAGGTCGATGACTCGGGTGATGCGGCCGTCAAGTACCGTGCCCCGGTGCGCCTGACTGCCCTGGGCGGCGAGAGCATGAGCGAGGCCGATCGCATCATTCGTGAAGTGCTCGACACCACCGGTAAGGCCATGGGCGTGGAGCAGCGCGAGCAGATGTATGCGTCGCTGCGTACGATTCTCAACACCTTGCGCGATATCTAAGGCCGTCAAGGCATTTGCTTCCAATTAACAACTGCATAGTCCCGTTTGAGCGCGTATACCGTGCCGGGGCATTGCTGTTAAAATTCCCCGCGCGAGGTCCGCGCAAGAAAGGATTCGCTATGTCCATTCGTATTATTACCGATTCCGCGAGCGATATGACGCCGGCTGAGCATCCGGCTCTGCGTGTTCTGCCGCTGTCCGTCACCTTTGGCACCGATGTGTACATGGATGGCGTCGACATCGATCACCAGCG
>USFU01000207.1 GCA_900554135.1 uncultured Collinsella sp.
CGCATGGTGGCGGCGCATCCGGGCATTTTTATGTTCGACGAGCCCATGAGCGCGCTCGATTCCTATCTTAAGAGCGCCCTCGAGCAGAACATGCTCGACCTGTTCGATGTGTGCAACCGTACCGTGCTCTACGTGAGCCATGACATCGACGAAGCGTGCCGTCTGTGCCAACGCATCTGCGTAATGCATGACGGGCGCGTCGAGGAGATCGGTTCTGTCGAGGACGTGGTCCGTCGCCCACAGACGCTGGCAGCACTGCGTCTGACGGGCTGCAAGAACACAAGCCGGGCGCGAAAGATCGGCGACGAAGAAGTTGAGGCCCTCGACTGGGGCATGACCTTTAACGTGGGTCGCGAGGTTCCCGATAATCTGGCGTACCTGGGCATTCGCGCAAGCTACTTCCATGTTGACAACCGTGCCGAGCGCGGCCGCAACAGCTATGATTTGCACGTGGCCCGAGTGAGCGATTCACGTTTTGAGCGCCTGGTGCTGTTGGACGCGCCGCGGGCCGATGCGCCCACGCGTCTGCAGTGGAAGGTCAACAAGGTGAGCATGCCTGTCGACGAGCTGCCGCAAGCAGGCGAGACGCTGCGCATGCATTTTGATGCCAGCAGGATCCATTTGGTTTGTCGATAGCGCCGGGTAATGCCGTCGGGGGATATAAGCCTCGGCGGCTTTGTTTTTGCCGTTCGCCGAATGAGGAATGACAAGCTCTTATCAATCAAGATAATTATTTATTAAACGACGGCACACGATGCTGTCGTACGAATGTCAACGGTGTTCGCATAGTCGATGACCGTTGATATAGTTGACCTCAACTTGTAAAGGAGGGTGCGCACATGCCGCAGACGACATACATTCGCCGCGTTGCCGCGCGCGCCCTGTATATGGCTCGGAGTCGCATATGAGCAGGTATGTTCACGGCTCCGGGAGAGACGACGCACAACTAAATAATCGACCGCAAAGCAGGTTCCCTAAAATTCCGGGTTTGAGCACGGCCGGGCAATCGCCGTCCGTCGTGCATCGATACCGCTGTAATCCGTTTTTGGTTCGAGAGGGGAACCGTCATGGCTGAAGAATTTGATTCCCATCCGATGTGGGAGAGCCTAGGCATGAATCTTGCCGACCACGACATGCTGCTGGGTGCCGTGGGCCAGATGTACGGCGATATGTTCCTGACGCAGAATAATCGCCCTAAGTCCACGTCCTACCTGGATTTTGTCGCCACCAACATCCACAGCGGCCGCATTAAGGAGATGCTCGACAAGAAGGAGGCCGGCGAGGCCACCAAGATTGTTGGCAGCTTCTGCGTCTACGTGCCCGAGGAGATTGTGCTCGCCTGTGACGGCATCCCCGTGGGCCTGTGCTCGGGTGCCGACTGGGCAACGGACAAGGTCGAGGAGCACCTGCCGCGCAACACCTGTCCGCTCATCAAGAGCTTTGCCGGCTTTAAGCTGGGCGAGGTCTGCCCCTACATTGAGTCGAGTGACTTGGTGGTAGGCGAGAACACCTGCGACGGTAAGAAGAAGGCCTACGAGTTCTTTGCCACGCAAAAGAACATGTACGTCATGGATATTCCCAACGTGCACGACGAGTCGACGCTCGTGACCTGGAAGGCCGAGGTCAAGAAGCTCGCCGCCAAGATCGAGGAAGAGTGCGGCGTCACGATTACGCCTGAGCGTCTGAAGGCAGCCATCCACGCCGTCAATGAGAAGCGCCGCGCCCTGCAGCGCCTCGCTGCCACGCGCGCTGCCGACCCAGCGCCCATCAGCGGTCTCGACAGCCTGCTGACCGTCCAGGCCGCCTTTATGGACGACACGCCGCGTCTGACCGGAGCCATTAACGATATGGCGGCTGAGTGCGAGCAGCGTGTCGAGGCCGGCGAGGGCGTGGCGCCCAGGGGGACCAAGCGCATCCTGTACACCGGTACGCCCATGGCCGTGCCCAACTGGAAGCTGTTCAACCTCATCGAGAAGGCCGGCGGCGTCGTGGTGGGCGAGGAGTCCTGCACGGGTTCGCGCTATTACAAGGACTTGGTCGATGAGTCCGGTGAGACTGTCGACGAGATGCTCGATGCCATCGCCGAGCGCTACTTTAAGATCAACTGCGCTGTCTTTACGCCCAACGACCAGCGTATGAAGGACATTGTCCAGATGGCCAAGGACCTGCATGCCGACGGTATCGTCGACGTGGCCCTGCAGTTCTGCACGCTCTACGAGATGGAGTCGTTTGCCGTGGAGAAGGCCGCCGAGGAGGCGGGCATTCCGTTTATGCATATCACCACCGACTACGCCGGCGAGGACGCAGGCCAGCTGCAAACCAGGATTGAGGCTTTCTTGGAAACCATTTAGGGCTATCCGTCTCGGCGGTTTCCCCAGGCACCCGATCTTGCCGTTCAAACCGTCGCTTGCTACCAAAGTATGCGGCGCTCATCTTTCACGGCAACCTCGGGCACCTGGGAAAGCCGTTTCCTTGGTTGGTTAAAAGGTTTGTTAAGGAGTTATATGTCGGAAAAAATTGAGCAGCCGTTGCCGTCCACGTTTGAGGAGTTCAACGAGCAGCGCAAGGCGGCGTTTATTCGCGTCAAGGATTATAAGCAGGCGGGTAATCGCCTGGTCGGTTTTCTGTGCAGCTACACGCCGCTCGAGATTATCGATGCCGCGGGGGCTGCGAGCGTGGCGCTGTGCGGCACGTCCGACGAGGTGATTCCCGAGGCCGAGAAGGTGCTGCCGGCAAATCTCTGTCCGCTCATCAAGTCGACGTACGGCTTTGCCTACTCGCAAAAGTGCCCGTTTACGTACTTTAGCGACATGATCATCGGTGAGACCACCTGCGACGGCAAGAAGAAGATGTACGAGCTACTCAACGAGCTCAAGCGTACGCACATTCTGCATCTTCCGCAGGGCCGCGACCGCGCCTACGAGCGCGAGGGCTGGTACGAGGAGTGCCGCCTGCTCAAGGAGGAGCTCGAGGGCTTCTACGGCATCACGATTACCGACGATGACCTGCGCGCTGCCGTCCGTCGTCGCAACCGCTTGCGTG
>USFU01000208.1 GCA_900554135.1 uncultured Collinsella sp.
CGGTCGTCGGTCACATAGGCCTTCACGGCGTCGTGAAGGGCCAGATCGACGGCCTCGTAGATGCTCAGCATCTCGTGACGGGCCTCGATGAGCTGACGGGAAAACAGTTTGCGCATGGTTCACTCCAATCAGTTGGGTGCGGTCATGCCGCCCGCACAGTGAATACGCACCGGACCAGGTCCGATCGGCTTGGGACTAGTCGCACCGATCAGCCAAAGCGGCCGGTGATATAGTCTTCCGTCCGCGAATCCACCGGGCTGGTGAAGATCGCGTCGGTTTGACCATATTCGATGAGCGTGGCGGGCTCGCCGGCAACTTCCTGCAAGAAGAATGCGGTGTAGTCGCTAATACGAGCAGCCTGCTGCATTGAATGCGTGACGATGATGATCGTCATCTCGGGTGCCAGCTCGGCCATCAGATCCTCGACCTTAGAGACGGACGTGGGGTCGATGGCGGAGCAGGGCTCGTCCATCAGCAGGACATCGGGCTGCACCGCAAGCACACGCGCGATGCACAGACGCTGCTGCTGACCGCCCGAGAGCGCCAAACCATCCTTGTTGAGCTGATTGGATACCTCTTTCCAGAGATTGGCGCGCTTGAGCGATTCTTCCACGATGTCATCGAGGTCGCTTTTGCTAGTCACGCCCTGCAGACGAGGGCCAAAAGCGACATTCTCGTAGATGGATTTGGGGAACGGGTTGGGCTGCTGAAAAATCATGCCCACGCGACGACGGAGGTCGACCGGGTCGACGCCCTCGGCATAGATATCGTTGCCGTCAAGCGTCATGGTGCCCTCGACGCGGGTGCCCTCGATAAGGTCGTTCATACGGTTGATGCAGCGCAAAAACGTCGATTTGCCGCAGCCCGAAGGACCGATAAACGAGGTGATGGCGTTTTTGGCGATGTTGAGGTCGAGCCCCGTCAGCGCATGAAAGTCACCGTACCAAAAGTTGAAATCCTTGGCCGTGATGGCCGCTTGCTCCAGCGTGGGAGCGGACTGATAAACGGACATGGGACTCCTTAACTAGCGGCGCTTGCGCGACAGATAACGCGCAAACAGGTTGAAGGCCAGAATAATCGCCATCAGCAAAAGCGCGGTGCCGTAGGCTGCGTTCATGTTGATGCCGTCATTGGCAAGCAAATAAAGGTGAACGGTCATGGGACGACCGGAATCGAGCGGCGAAATAGGCAGATTAATGGCCTGACCCATGGTGTAGAGCACCACGGCGGTCTCGCCGATGGCGCGGCCGATGGCAAGCACGATGCCGGTGGCGATGCGGCCAAAAGCCGAAGGAAGCACGATCTTGGAGACGACCTGCCACTTGGTGGCGCCCAGGCCATATGCACCCCAACGGATATAGCGCGGAACGGCGCGGATTGCCTCCTCGGTGGTACGCATGACGATGGGCAGCATCAGAAGTGCCAGTGCCAGGGCGGCCGAGACCATCGAAAGGCCCAGACCCATAGCCTCGACAAACAAGGCGTAGCCAAAGAGGCCCATAACAATGGAGGGCACCGAGGCCAGGGCATCGGCAGCATAGCGAATGATGTCGACGACCTTGCCCTGCTTGGCGTACTCGGCCAGATAGACCGCAGCCAGGACGGCAACCGGCGTGCAGATAAGCATGGCGAGCGCCGTCACGTAGACGGTCGAGACGATCGTGGGCCAAATGCCGCCCTCGGCGTTGACGCCCTGCGGCCAGCCAAAGATAAAGTCGAGCGAGATATGCGGCAGGCCGTTGATGACCACGTAGGCGATGATGGCGATCAGCACCAGCGTGGTGATATAGGCCGCGGCGCGAAACACGCCGAGCATGATCTTGTTGGAGAGGTCCTTGTTGATGCGGCCCTTCTTGCCATGGGAAAGGGCACGCTTGATGCGCTCGCGCGACGAGGTCGTATCGACCGTCGTGTCAACGGAATCGGACATAGCCTACCCCCTCTTCTTGGAAATCAGGCGGACGATACCCACCAGTGCAGCGGAGATGATAAACAGGACAACGCCCATGCCAAACAGAGCCGAGCGGTGCAGGCCCGAGGAATAACTCATGTCGAGCGCAATCTGGCTCGTGAGCGTCGAGATGGGGCTCGAGATGCTATCCGGAATGACCGGGGCGTTGCCCACGACCATCAGCACGGCCATGGTCTCACCGATGGCGCGACCCATACCCAAAACGATGGCGTCCACAATGCCCAGCTTGGCGGCCGGCAGCACGACTTTGTAGATGGTCTGCCACTTGGTGGCACCCATGGCATAGGATGCCTCGCGAATGCCCATGGGAATGGAATTGAGGGCATCGATGGTGAGCGTGGTGATGGTGGGAACGATCATGATGGCGAGCACGAACCACGCCGTCAGCGCGCCAAAGCCAAGACCGCCGGTCAGCTGCGCGATAAACGGACGGATGATGACCATGCCAAAGAAGCCGTAGATGATGGAGGGAATACCCGCCAGCAGGTCGACGGCAGGGCTGATGAGCTTGCGCACGCGCTTGCTGGCGATCTCGACCAGATACACGGCTGTGCCCACGCCCAGTGGCACGCCCATGGCGAGCGCACCGACCGTCACCAGACCAGAACCCGCCAGCAGCGACATAATGCCGTAGTGGCCCTCAGAGGGCGCCCACGTAAAGCTAAAGAAGTCCGCCAGACCGATGTCGGTAAAGACAGGCAGCGCCGAGTACGTGGTAAAGACAAAAATCAGGATGACGGTGACGACCGCCAAGAACGCGCAGGCAAAGAAGATCCACTGCAGCGCCTTCTCCTTAAGATAGGTGCTGCGCGACACCAACGCCAACTCACGCTTTTTGGGCGCCTGAGTCTCCTGCTCAATCTGGGAGGTTTCCTGTGCTTCCACGCTACTCACTCCCCTTTCCGTCGTTGGTGACGGGAATAAAGCCCGCCTCGCGAATCTGCTTGTCCATCTTTTCGGACGTCACATAATCAATGTAGTCCTGCGCCTGCTGCGAAGGCGTACCCTTCACAAAGAAGTAAAGGTCACGCGAGATGGGATAGCCGCC
>USFU01000209.1 GCA_900554135.1 uncultured Collinsella sp.
CCAAAATCAGTTGCGTGCATGGGGCGACTCCCGGCGTGTGGCATGACAGTGCGGTCGCGCTCAGGTCGAATTGCCCCCGATTGTGGCTGCACGGCGATTATTACATCTACTCTATCAGGTCGTTGTGGCGCTCGATAGCATCCGCTACCGTACCGCCCTCATCCACAATAAGTGAACGGCGCTTGGGTGAGATGATGCGCTGGGCGGGGTACACGCCGCGGTGTCCGCCGACGAGATAGCTGATAAAGGCCACGATGACAAAGAACCCGGCTGCCGTGCCGTGGAACAGGTCGATGGCCATCATGCAGGTGGTAATGGGCACGTTGAGGCCGGCGCAGAACACGCCGAGCATGCCGAGAGCCGCCAGAAAACTGGGGTCGAGCCCGGTAAGGCAACCGATCCAGCCGCCGAGTGCCGCACCGATGCCAAACAGGGGTGTGACCTCGCCGCCTTGGAAGCCGGCGCCCAGGGTGAGCGCTGTGACGACCAACTTGATGGCTGCGTCCGCCAGGGTGGTGTTGCCGGCAAATCCGGCGCCGGAAAGCCACGTGGAAAGGCCGGCGTAGTCCCAGGCGTCGAGGAGGGCATAGGCGGCCAAAACCACGAGTGCGCCTATGAGTGCGCGAATAAGGTAATTGGTGATAAAGCGACCGTACAGGCTCTTGACGGTTCGAACCGACCAGGCAAAGAGGCGTGCCGTCAGACCGAAGATAATGGCGCTGATAACAACGATGACGACCGTTGTGGGCGTCATAGCGGGAACGCTGGCGATAACATTCGCCTCGTACTCGGTTCCCAAGGCAAGCGACGTAAAGTAGCCGGTAAACGAGGCGACCAGGCAGTAGATGCCCGCGGTGTAGTCGATCTTGCCGATAAAGCACATCTCCATGCCAAAGAAAGCTCCGGCAAGGGGTGAGCCGAATACGGCGCCAAAGGCCGACGAGATGCCGGCGAGCATGAGGTCGTGGTGGTCATGCTTTTTGAGGTGGGCGAGGCTCGAGATGTTGCTGGCGATGGTGCCGCCAATCTGCACCGCAGCTCCCTCGCGACCGGCCGATCCGCCGGTGAGGTGCGTGAGCGTGGAGCAGACGAAGGTGAGGACGGCCATGCGCATATGGATGAGGCGTGTGCCCAGAGCGGAGTCGATGACCAGGTTGTTACCGCGCTTGGCGGCAAGACCGTGGTTTTTGTACACCCATGCGGTGGCCATGCCCACAACGGGAAGCAGCGCGTAAATCCACGCATGGTGCTCGCGATAGTCGGTCGCGATATTCAACGAGGCCAAAAACGCCCAAGCGGCAACGCCCATGGCAAGCGAGACGATGACGACGAGTACGAGCAACTTGGCGCTCGCGAGTAGGTTGCGGGCGTTGCGGCGCGTGTCGGCAACCAAGAGATGCTCGGAGCGGGTAAGCTGATGCCTGCCTGCCGTGATGACGTCGTTCAGGGAGAAAAAGCCGCCGTCGTCGAGCGGCTGGGGATGGTCTTGCGCCTCGTTTGCGCTTTCGGGTTTGTCGTTATGAGTCATACGTTCCTCTTTTAGGTTGCAACGCAAGCATTATAAAACGCGGTAAACGCGACGAGCCGGTGGGTTGGTTTCCATTCCGTTTCGCGGCCTGCAACCGACAGGTGTATTTGCGGGTACAGGCCAAGTCGCGGTCGCGCGTCGGGGGATTATACTGAGACAAGCATAAAGAATCGGCGTCCCTGTTGTGCGCCGTGGCATTAAGAGGTGCATATGGCAGAGAAACTCATTCCGCTGGAGGACGCGCAGTCGATTGTCCTGTCGCACGTTGCTCCGACCGATCTCGTCGAGATTCCCGTGTGGCAGGCCGCCGGTCTTCCCTTGGCCGAGGACGCGGTGGCCGATATCGACATCTCGCCGTTTGCCAACAGCGCTATGGACGGATATGCCGTGCGCTCGGCGGACTTGGCGCAGGCGTCTGGTGAGACGCCGGTGACGCTCGACGTTATCGGACACGAGGCTGCGGGCCATGTGTTTGAGGGTGCTCTTGGCCCGGGCGAGACGGTCCGCATTATGACAGGCGCGCCGGTGCCCGAGGGTGCCGACGCCGTGGTGAAGTACGAGATCGTCGACGTGCTCGACGGCGATGGCAACGAGGGCTCGCACGTTCGCTTCTCGGCGCCTGCCAAGGTAGGGGAGAACGTTCGCTCTGCCGCCGAGGAGGCCCATGCCGGCGATGTTGTGATACACGCCGGCGAGGTCGTGGCTCCGGCGGGCGCGGGCCTGCTGGCAAGCGCCGGTTACGCGAGCGTGAAGGTGCACGCTGCCCCACGTGTGGGCATCATCTCGCTGGGCACGGAATTGGTCGCACCGAGTAAAGTACCGGCGCGCGGTCAGATTCGCGATTCCAACTCCTCGGCGCTGATGGCCGAGGCGCTCGATGCCGGCGCCGAGCCCGTGTTCTACGGCATTGCGCCCGATGATGAGCAGGCGATTGCCGATCTGGTGCATCGCGCCGTGCAGGAGTGCGATTTTGTCATTACGAGCGGTGGCGCCTCGGCGGGCGACTACGATTTCGTGACGGCGCTCGTCCGGCGCGAGGGCGAGGTGCTGTTTGACCGCATCTCGATGCGTCCCGGCAAGGCCATCACGTTTGGCTTGCTCGGAGGTAAGCCCTACCTGGGGCTTTCAGGCAATCCGGCCGCGGCGTATGTGGGCTTTGAGATGCTCGCTCGTCCGGCGATCCGCAAGATGCGCGGCTTTGCCGAGGGTGCGCGTCCCGTGCAGCAGGCGATATTGACGCACTGCGTGAAGAAGCGCCAGGACCGACGCTTCTTCGATCGCGCCACGGTTTTGCGCGACCCCGAGACCGGTGAGCTGTTGGTGACCGAGGCCAAGACGCAGAATTCGGCGCTGCTCGGCACGATGCAGCGGGCCAACTGCCTGCTGCGTATTGACGAAGGGCCGTGTGAGCTCAAGCCGGGCGACGTCGTGG
>USFU01000210.1 GCA_900554135.1 uncultured Collinsella sp.
CGAGTACATGCCGCATCATGCGGTTGGGCGTCTTGGTTTCCTTTTTGCCGAGTGACAGGTAGACGGCTTGCGGGCTGCCGGCAAAAGGGGCCGTGCTGGCACGGTCGACAAAGTCGGGAAACCATAGCGACCCCGATGCGCTCGCGGCGCGGTCAAAGGCGTCGGTTTGCCAGAGGGACCAGAGTGCGAAGAGGCCCGCGAGCGAGTAACCGGCAATGCCGCGCCAGGTGGGCGGCTGAGGAAGCGACGACTCGACCTGGGGGATTATCTGATTCAGCAGCTCATCAAGAAAATCGGCAGCTTGGCCGCCGAAAGGCTCGGCATCGCGTACGGTCCCGTCGCATGCCCAGGGGCTCAGCTCGCGATTCCAATCGAGCCCGCCAATGGTGACGAGGGCGAATGGCGGACAGTCGAGCTCTCGGCAACACTTATAAACCTCGCTGCCGTCGCCCACGACCACAGGAAGGTAGATGACAGGCGCGCTTTCCGTATGATTCGAATAAACGGTTATCTGCTTTTGATGCGCTTCCATGACGGGCTTCTCTCAGTGTTGTGATATCGGCAGCCCCAATTGTCGCACGCCAGCGTATGCCGGTTGGGCTAGACCAAAGACAATCTCGTGCATCCCCTGCGGACGCATATGGAAAACGCCACCGCCGGAGGGGAGCTCGGCGGTGGCGTTGTTAAACGGTGCTGGGGCTCGGGGCCTTCGCGGGAGCTGCCATGTGCGCAGAGGCGTCTAAGAACGCTTACGGCTCGCCATGGTGCCTGCGGCGATAGCGGCTGTTCCCGCAAGGACGGTTGCCACGATGGCCGCACCCGAGGTGTCGCCGGTTGCCGCGAGCATGCCGGTAGTCTTGGCTTTCGTGGTTGAAGCCGCAACGGCCTTGGTCGGCTTTGAGCCCTCAGGCTTGGGGTTCTGCTTGGACTCCGCGGGCTTGCTTTCTGCGGGCTTGGTCTCGTCGGGCTTGGGGTCTTCCGGCTTGGCTACCTCGGGAGGTGCGATGGTCGTACTTTTGGCGACTGCTTTGATATAGAGGGAGTCGACCGTGGCGTCGCCCGTGCCGATGGCTTGGCCTGCCTCGTAGATGCCGTCACGGAGCTTGCGATAGTCAATGACCTTGCCGCCTTCGGGCGTCTGGATGGCGGCGTTCTCAATTTTGATGGTGCCGATTGTCTTGCCGTCAGCGCTCATGGCACGGGCAAAGATTGCCGCTGTATCTCCTTCGGCCGTTACCTTGCTGCGGATGATCGAGATGACTGCGGGTGTGATGCCCTCGCTGGTCTGGGCGATGATGCCGATGTTCTCGCCTTGGGGTTCGCGCCTCGTCTCGCCATCTTGGTTTTCGCTGTAGGGGATGGGGCCGTCGCCGTTCTCGACATAGCGGGCTATGGCCTTGACAACGGAGTCGCTGATGTAGATGTGGCCGCCCTTCTCGTTGGGTCGATCGTTTCTGGTGGAGAATGCAGCCGAAACCTCGCCTTCCGCAAACGCGTCCACGGTGGAGCCGTTCTTGACGACGATGTCGTCCTGGTAGGTGAAGAGGGCGTTGGCGCCACCGTATCTGCCTTTACTTGCACGGACCGTCACGTTTGCATGATCGAGGGTGATGCCCTTGTGGGCATAGACGCCATATTCAACACCGTTTACGTTGAGGGAGGCATTTGTGGCTGCGAGGCTGCCCTTGGCCTCGACGGCAGCGTCTTTCTCGGAGCTTGCCTCGACCGTCCCGCCACCCTTGATGGTGAGGTTCTTGTCGGCTCCAATGCCCTTGTCCTTGGTAGCCCTGGCGGTGACGGCTCCGCTGTCGTCAATCGTGATATTGCCGTTTGCCCTGATGCCATCCGATGCACCCGTGGCGTTGACGTTGCCCGAACCTTTGATAGCGAGATCACCTCCGGCATTGATGGCATCAAACCCAGTGCTCGTGGCGTTGACGGATCCGGCTCCGTCGATGTTGATATTACCCGTGGAGAGGATAGCGTCCTCAGTAGATGTCACGCTGAGCGTGCCGCCCTCGTCGCCTTGGATATTGAGCTCGGCATTCTCGTTAGTGCCATGAGAAACCTTGATGCTTTCGATCCATTCGGCAGTGACGATGTTGGTTCCCGAGTAATTCACGTTGAGCTTGCCTGCGGCCTGGATCTCGCCGCCGTTATAGTTGTTGAGCTTCAAGTCGTCGGCGCCGTCCCACGACCAGGTACCGGCCTCGTCGCTCGCCGCGGTGTTGTACTTGTTGCCGCCGACCTTGACCCATTCCGCTGCGAGCGAGACGCTCGGCATGAGCAGCGAGCTCACCGTGAGCGCGCACACGGCGCCCGCGACGATGCGGCGCGTCACGCGGCGCCAGCTGCCGTGCGCGAGTCCTATGCGACGGCGAACGTCGGGTTCGGCAACATGGGTTCCGGCGGTAGTGTCATTGCGTCTGGGGGTCGTGAACAAGGCTGCCATGGTTGCTCCCGTTCTCATAGGGCCTATACGACTAGATTCAGCGTATCTGCTGGATGTTGCCGGCGGTAGTGCCGTTTGGAGGGCAAAATGGCCAAAATGGGGGAGAAATAGGCCGCACGCCGGCGCAGGGACCGGCGCTAAAAGAAAAGCGCGGGGCCGCATGGCGATTCCGCGCTTTATTGTTCAGCTTTTGCAGCCTTGCCCTTACGCTACGAAGAAGTAGACGAGGAAGGCAAGGGCCGCGATCCACCCGTCCCGTGCGAAAAAGTGTTTACGAGCGCTTGCGGCTCACCACGGCGCCTACGGCGATGGCGGCTGTTCCCGCAAGGGCGGCTGCCACGATGGCTGCGCTCGAGGCGTCGCCGGTTGCCGCGAGCTTGCCGGTGGTCTTGGCTCCCGTGGCTGCAACTGCAACGGTCTTGGTTGTCTTCGTGCCCTCGGACTTGGAACCCTCGGGCTTGGTCTCGCC
>USFU01000211.1 GCA_900554135.1 uncultured Collinsella sp.
GTGTGCACGGGATTGATGGCGGTGCTTTGTATTGCGATGCTGTGGGCCATGTCGCATGTGGGACAATAGCGGACGGTTGGGTGCCGACACAAACGGTGCTCACGTATTCGTTTTGCTTGCTAAGGAGTACCCATGGGCGTCGTCGATCCCTTTTCTGTTGCTCGGTCCGCGGGGCTTGAGCTGATCGGGAAGTCCGAGGGCCTCACACTCACCGACGGCACGATGGAGCTGCGTGCCGATTTTGGCCGCATGCTTCCACGGCTCAAGCAGGGCCGTCTGCAGCAAGAACTGCTGGTAAAGGCTGTGCGCGCAAAAGGCATCGAGAGCCCATGGGCGATTGACGCCACGGCAGGCTTTGGCGAGGATTCGCTGCTGCTGGCGGCCGCGGGCTTTACCGTCGATCTGTATGAGCAGGATTGCGTGATCGCGGCGCTCCTCAAGGATGCTTTGGATCGCGCGGCAGATGATCCGGCGCTTGCGACAGCCGTGGCGCGCATGCGCTTACATGCGGGCGAGGACAGCATTGCCGGCCTTTACCATACAGCTGAGCTGATCGGGCGGGGCGAGCTCACCGCTCCCGACGTGGTGTATCTGGACCCCATGTTTCCCGGACGCACCAAGAGCGCGGCGGTTAAAAAGAAATTCCAACTCTTGCACCATCTGGAGCAGCCGTGCGCCGATGAGGAGACGCTGGTTGAGGCTGCGCTTGCGGTGCACCCGCGCAAGTTGGTTATCAAGCGGCCGGTGAAGGGGCCACTGCTTGCCGGTGTTAAGCCGAGCTATCAACTTGCGGGCAAGGCCGTTCGTTACGATGTCTTGGTGCCGCCGCGCCCGTAGCTTGCGTGCGATGGTTGGCGCTCCGTCGGTGCCGTGCCGATGCGGTGCCTATTTCCAAGGGTGCGATGTCAGGTGCCAGCCGCCGCAGTATTCGCATTTGTAGCAGGCCAAACCGCGCCGCCCGCGGCTTTCGCAGTCGGCCATAACTGCCTCGGCCTCGGCGCGCGTGTCGTAACGGTTTTTGCGTTCGCACGACTTGTAGCGCCAGGCCTCATCGCGCTCGGCGTCCAGGGCGTCGCGGCGCTCGTCTTCGCGCGCAAACAGGTCGCTCATATCGCCGCCCGTGGCAGCGCCCAAAAACTCGCTTTTGGCTTTTGACCAAGCGGCTCGCTTTTTGCTCCCCATCTGCTTCGTGCCCCTCTCCAAACGCTGGTATCATTGCCCAATCAAAGTGATACCAATAAACGTGAGGTCGCCGCGTGATGATCAGAAAAACCCTCGATACCGACATTCCCGCCGTCATTGCTATCTATGACGCGGCCCGCGCTTTTATGCGCGCGCATGGCAACGCCACGCAGTGGCCCGAGGGCACGCCTTCTGCCGAGCAGCTGGCTGCCGATATCGCCGCCGGTGGCAGCTATGTGTGCGAAGTCGACGGCCACGTGGTGGCGACGTTTGCCTTTTTGCCGGGCCCAGACGAGTGCTATGACGTAATTGAGGATGGCCAATGGCGTAGCGACACTCCGTACGCCGTGCTGCACCGTGTGGCGTCCGATGGCACCGTGCACGGTGTCGCGGCTGCGATGTTTGCCTTTGCCAAGGAGCGTGCCGATCACCTGCGTATCGATACGCACCAGGATAACCTACCCATGCAGGGTGCGAGTATTAAGGCGGGGTTTGAGCGCGCCGGCATCGTGTATGTGTCGGACGGCACGCCGCGTGTTGCGTTCGACTGGCTGCGCGAGGTGTAAGAGCGACGCCTCATATCAATAATTCGTTCGCTGTGCTGATTTAAAGCCGGCTTTCGCAAGGCGCGAACCTACGAAAATCGCCGCGCGGCAACGCAGGGCGATGAGCTCGGTCGGGGGATAGGGCCCGCTTCGCCCGCCGGCCCGTAAATTGTATCATCCAGTGTAGAACGAGGACGCCCGTTGCCGCGTGCGATGGGCTTGCAATAAGAGGAGAGCCATGTCGAAGCAAGCGGTCGTTGGAATCTTGGCGCATGTCGATGCCGGCAAGACCACGTTGGCCGAGGCCATGCTATTCAACGCGGGCCGCATTCGCAAGCGCGGCCGCGTGGACAATGGCGATTCGCATCTGGATACGAACGAGATTGAGCGAGAGCGCGGTATTACGATCTTCTCGTCGCAGGCTGTGCTCGACCATGGCGATACTCACGTCATGCTCGTGGATGCGCCGGGACATGTCGATTTTTCTGCCGAGGCGGAGCGCACGCTGCGCGCACTCGACTACGCGATTTTGGTTGTGGGCGCCAACGACGGCGTGCAGGGGCATACCGAAACCCTGTGGCGCCTGCTTGCGCGCTATGACATCCCGACGTTCATCTATATCAACAAAATCGATTTGGAGAATCCCGGCCGCGATGTTTTGCTGGCACAACTTGGGCAACGTCTTTCCGAGGGCTGCCTGGATGCCAACGAACTGCTGACGGGTGGTGGCGTTCGGGAAGACGCTGCCGCGTTAGACGAAGAAGCACTCGAGGAGTTTCTTGAGGCGGGTGAGCTTTCTGTCGCAACGCTGTCGCGCATGGTTGCCGAGCGCAAGCTCTTTCCCTGTTTTGCCGGCTCGGCGCTCAAGGACCAAGGCGTGGACGAGCTGCTGAATGGTATATGCGCGCTGATGCGTGAACGGGCATGGCACCCGGAGTTTGCCGCGCGCGTCTATCGTGTCAGCCGCGGGGATCGCGGCGAGCGCTTGGCATGGGTTAAAGTGACCGGCGGCACGCTGCACGCAAAACAGATGATTGGCGGACGTTCCGGTGCCGAGGCATGGGAGCAGAAGGTCGATCAGGTACGCATCTATAACGGCGAAAAGTATGAGCTTGCCCAAGAAGTTGC
>USFU01000212.1 GCA_900554135.1 uncultured Collinsella sp.
GGATTATCGACATAATATGCGAAAACCGCCGCAAGGGCGCCTGTCCCTTTGCGGCGGTTTTGACGTTTGCGCAGATAAAACCTGCCAAAATAAACCTGTCCCTTTTTGGCGGGTTTTAGCTCAGCAGCATGCGGTCGTTGGCGAGCTCGCCGCCCGAGACCTCCTCGAACTTCTGCAGCAGGTCGGCCACGGTGAGTGACTTCTTCTCATCGCCCGCTACGTCGTAAATCACATGACCCTCGTGCATCATGATCAGACGGTTGCCCAGACGGATGGCGTCGTTCATGTTGTGCGTGACCATGAGCGTAGTCAGGTGGTTCTCGTCGACGATCTCCTCGGTCAGGTTGAGCACCTTCGATGCCGTCTTGGGATCGAGGGCCGCTGTGTGCTCGTCGAGCAGCAGCAGGCGCGGCTTGGTGAGCGTGGCCATCAGCAGGGTGAGTGCCTGGCGCTGGCCGCCCGAGAGCAGACCGACCTTGGCGTTGAGGCGTGTGTCCAGGCCAAGGTCCAGGCGTTTGAGCAGCTCAACGTACTCGTCCTTCTCGGCCTTGGTGACGCCCCATGAAAGACCGCGACGCTGGCCGCGGCGCTTGGCGAGGGCTAGATTCTCGGCAATCTGCATGTCGGCTGCGGTGCCGCGCATGGGGTCCTGGAACACGCGGCCCAGATACTTGGCGCGCTGAGACTCGCTCAGACGCGAGATGTCGGTGCCGTCGAGCTCGATGACGCCCGAATCGAGCGGATACACGCCGGCAATCATGTTGAGCAGCGTGGACTTGCCGGCGCCGTTGCCGCCGATCACGGTCACAAAGTCGCCGTCGTTAAGGGTGAGGTCGACGCCGGTGAGTGCGCGCTTCTCGGTGACGGTGCCCTTGTTAAAGGTCTTTTTGACGTGCGAGAGCTTAAGCATCTGCCTCATCCCCCTTCGTGTAGGAGCTGCGGAGCTTATAGCGCTCCCAAACCACGGGCACGCACAGGGCCACGGCAACGATCACGGCGGAGAGCAGCTTCATGTCGTTGGCGTCCATGCCCAGCTGCAGCACGATGGCGCGAATGAGGAAGTACACCACGGAGCCAAAGACGGCAGAGGCAAGACGGACGCTAAACTGAGTCAGACCGCCGGGCAGCAGGCGGCCGAGCACCTCGCCGATGACGATAGCAGCAAGACCGATAACGATGGCGCCGGTGCCCATGCCAATGTCAGCATACTTCTGGCTCTGGCAGATGAGCGCGCCCGAAAGGCCGATAAGGGCGTTGGAGAGCACGAGGGCGATCATCTTGGTGGAGTTGGTGTTGACGCCCAGGGCGCGGATCATGTACTCGTTGTTGCCGGTGGCGCGCAGCGCCGAACCGATCTCGGTGCCAAAGAACCAGTACAGGATGGCGACGATGGCCACGGCCAGCACAATGCCCAGGATGATGGCAACGGTGGACTGCGGCAGGCCCGTCATGTGGCTGACAGACGAGAAGATGGTGCCCTTGGCAAGGATGGGCGTGTTGGACTTACCCATGATGCGCAGGTTGATGGACCACAGGCTGATCTGCGTAAGGATTCCGGCGAGGATTGCGGGAATCTCAAAGACGGTGGTCAAGATGCCCGTGACGGCGCCGGCGATGGCGCCGGCGCACATGCCAGCCAGTACGGCGAGCAGTGGGTCGACGTTATTGTTGACGATGAGCACGGCGCAAACGCAGCCGCCGAGGGCAAAGCTTCCGTCGCAGGTCATATCGGGGATGTCGAGCAGGCGGAACGTGATAAACACGCCGAGCACCATAATGCCCCAGAGGACGCCCTGCGAAATGGCGCCCTGCAATGCAATGAGCATGCTTCATACCTCCTAGGATAGGGTGGACACGTGATTTTCCATAATAGCGGTAACACTGCATAAAAGAGCTGCGGACGGATGTTTTGTCTCATCCGAAACAAGCAGGGCGAACGCCGGTCTATAGCGTTCGCCCCTGTGGCTCAGATATTGAATAACGCGGCTATGGCACGAGCGCGGGCTCTAGATGCATTGCCACGCATGACGCTATGCGTCCAGAGCGGAGAGGTCGATGCCCAGGGCCTCGGCCATCTCGTCGTTCTTGACGACGACCAGGTCCTTGCTCGAGAGATGCTTGATCGGCATATCCTCAGGCTTGGCCTCGCCCTTCAGGATCTTGACGGCCATCTCGCCTGCAGCGTAGCCCAGGTCCTCATAGTTGATGGAGAGGGTGAACACGCCGCCGGCCTTGCACATGCCCTCCTCGCCGGTAACGAAGGGGAGCTTGTTCTCCTTGCAGATCTGGCCGACCTGCGAAGCACCCGCGGCGATGGTGTTGTCGGTGGGGGAGTACAGCGCGTCGACCTTGCCCACGGCGGACTCGACGACGGACTGGATCTCGTTGGAGCTCGAGACGGTGAAGTCGGTGTACTCGAGGCCCAGCTTGTCGAGCTCCTTCTTGGCGGCCTTGATCTGGACGTCGGAGTTGGACTCGGCGGTGCAGTAGAGCAGGCCGACCTTCTTAACGTCGGGCAGGACCTTCTGCATCATCTCGAGCTGCTCGGCGACCGGGGTGAGGTCGGAAGTGCCCGTGACGTTGGTGCCGGGCTTGTCGTTGTCCTGGACCAGGCCGGAAGCGGCGTAGTCGGTGATGGCGCAGCCAACGATGGGGATATCGGCGGTGGCGCCGGCGGCAGCCTGCGCGGCGGGCGTAGCGATGGCATAGATCAGGTTGACGCCGTCGCCTACGAACTTGTCGGCAATGGACTTACACGTGGACTGGTCGTTCTGGGCGTTCTTCTGGTCGATCTTGACCTTGAGACCGCTCTTCTTGATGGCCTTGAC
>USFU01000213.1 GCA_900554135.1 uncultured Collinsella sp.
CCGCGCATGAGCTGCTCGAGCTTGCCGTCGACCTCCTCGAAGGTCCAGGACAGGTGCTCGGCGTTCTGGCTCATCTCCAGGCCGGACACGAGCACGCCGCCGGCGTTGGCAGCCTTACCAGGCATAAAGGCGACGCCGTTCTCCTGGAAGTAGGTCGTGGCCTCGATGGTCGTGGGCATGTTCGCGCCCTCGCCGACCACCTTGCAGCCGTTGGCGACGAGCGCCTGGGCGTCCTCGAGCAGCAGCGTGTTCTCGCGAGCGCAGGGCAGCGCGATGTCGCAGGGAAGCTGCCACACGCCGCGGCCGTCGCCCTCGTGCCACACGGCGTTGGGCTTCTCGTCAACGTACATGGCGAGCGTGACGCCCTTGTCGTGGCCGGAGCGCTTCTTGTTGTAGACGTGCTCGAGCACGGTGTAGTCGATGCCGTCGGGATCTTCGACCCAGCCGTGGGTATCGGAGCAGGCGAGCACCTTGCCGCCGAGCTGGGAGACCTTCTGGACGGCGTAGATGGCGACGTTACCGGAACCGTGAACGACGACGTTCTTGCCCTCGAAGGAGTCACCGCGGCTCTTGAGGTACTCGTCCACAAAGTAGACCAGGCCGTAACCGGTGGCCTCGGTACGGGCGAGCGAACCGCCAAAGGAGAGGCCCTTGCCAGTGAGGACGCCGGTCCACTCGTTGGTCAGGCGCTTGTACTGACCGAACAGGTAGGCAACCTCGCGGCCGCCAACGCCCAGGTCGCCGGCGGGAACGTCGGTGTTGGGGCCAATGTGGCGATAGAGCTCGGTCATGAAGGACTGGCAGAAGTGCATGATCTCGTTGTTGGACTTGCCCTTGGGGTCAAAGTCGGAGCCGCCCTTGCCGCCGCCCATGGGGAGGGTGGTCAGGCTGTTCTTGAGGATCTGCTCCAGGCCCAGGAACTTGAGCATGCCCAGGGTGACCGTCGGGTTAAAGCGCAGGCCGCCCTTGTAGGGTCCAATGGCAGAGTTGAACTCGACGCGGTAGCCGCGGTTGACCTGGACCTTGCCCTGGTCGTCGACCCAGGGGACACGGAACATAACGATGCGCTCGGGCTCGACGAGGCGCTCGAGCAGGGCGGCCTCCTCGTACTCGGGATGGGCGTCGAGCGCCGGCTGGATGGTGCCGAGGATCTCGGTTGCGGCCTGGATGAACTCAGGCTGCTCGGGATAGCGGGCCTTGAGCTCGTCGAGAACTTTCTGCGTGTAGCTCATGCTTCCTCCAATTGATGGAAAAGAAAAGTGTCGTTCGAGGCGCCCCATGCGCCGCGAGCTTTATCGAGTATGGATAATATCGCACTGTTGCAGCAAAGTTTCGCATAAGCCGACGAGCAGATGTTTCGTTTTGATTACGATGCAGGTAGAAGCGTTTTTGAGTGCCTGACATGCAAAACCCGTGTTTCAAACCTGTTTCGTCCACGTGTTCCAAGCCACCACATTGGGGACAGGCACCTTTGTGGTGATGTTGGTGGTTAGAGGACGAGCTGATGGTAGTCGGCGGGGGTTATGCGGCCTTCGGTGGCAGCGCGGAAGGCGGCGAGTGCATCGCCCGAGAACGGCATGACCCAGCAAAGCCCACAGCCGGCAGTAATGGAGCCGGGCAGCGGCATGATGCGCCCGGGCACGCCGGCATCCAGGCACAGCTGCTCGCATTCCATCACATCGAAGGTGCTGTCGAACGACACGATAATCTTGCGCTCGTGGTCGAGGGCATCACCGGATGGACCTTCGCGGTGTGCCTCACGATACGCCGCGGCGGCCGCTTCCTCTTCCGCAGTATGTCCACAGCCACCGCAGCCGCAGGTACAGGGCTCGGAACCATCGCAAGTGCAAAGTTCCCCGGTATCGGGGCAGATATCGTGAGGCATGGCAACTCCAATCGTCTAGGCGAGTAACTCGGCCGCCGCAAACTCCTCGGGCGTATTGACGTTCTCGAAGCAGAGCGTCGAGCCCGCGGCCTTAACAATCTGCGGCTCATCCATATAACCAGCCTGAACGCGATTGATCAGGCAGCGAATGCGCTGGCGGTCGCAGGCGAGCAGCTCTTGGGCAACCGGCGCACACGCGTCACGGCGCCAGACGGCGCAAAGCGGCTCAATCCCCCGCTCCTCGCGCGGCACGGACACATCGAGCGCCTCGGCCTCAACATGATCAGCAAGCGTGCCGATGAGTTCCGGCGAGACAAACGGCATATCGCAGGCAACGATCGCCACGAGAGGCAGCCGAGCCGCAGCCAACGAGCTCGCGATGCCGCGCATGGCGCCCGCCGAGCCTTCAAGGTCCGCCACCACGCGCGGCACCAGGCCGCCAAAAGCGCGCTCCTCAAGATAGGCAAGCTCGCTGGTACGCGACGTCGTCACGACCAACTCGCCGGCAACTGGCGCCAGCCGACCCAGCACGCGCTCGATGAGCAGCTCGCCGCGAAACGCCATGCGCGCCTTATCGCAGCCCATGCGCGACGACAACCCGCCCGCCTGGACGACACAAGAAAGATCGGCACGTCTTACGGTAGTCATACGGCAAAACACCTCCATCGGCATGCTCGAAACCCGGTGCACGAAGCCAAATACCGTCGCCGATAAAGCGGGCGGCACGGCAAACCCGTACAAAAACAAAACAGCGCCTTTGCGGCACGCAGCAAGACCGCGAGCACAAAAGCGCTGGTAGCGTATGGCGGGAACGTATGTGAATCGAACACATCCAAGACGTTTTGCACGCCTCGCAACGGTTTTGAGGACCGCGGAGCCCACCGGAGCCCATCCGTTCCCAAGTGCGGCGGTATTTTACCAAACCGA
>USFU01000214.1 GCA_900554135.1 uncultured Collinsella sp.
GCTATCGAGTTACGACAGCTCGCGCGCCTCGTCGGTGCTTACCGACCGCAGCATCCTTGAAACGGTGGCAAGCTCGTATACGCAAAATGCCGAGCTCATGTCCCAGATTGCCCAGGACAACCCGACGGCGCTCGCCGATCCGGCGACGGTTGCGCGCGCCCTGTCGCTCGAGGGCGGAACCCGCCGCGTGAGCCTGACTCGTGCCACGCCCGATGGCACGGTCATCTACTATTACGCGCTTTTTGGCCTGGTCGCGATGATGTCTGCCGAGTTTGCCGCCTTGAGCGTCGTCGATCTGCAGCCCAATCTGTCGGGCCTTGGTGCGCGTCGCTGTGTGGGCGGTCTTTCCAAGACGGCGTCGCTGGCCGGTATCTTTGTGGGCTCGTGGCTGGTCTCCTTCGCCTCGATGACGATTGCGATTGGCTACGTGCGCCTGGTCGTGGGCGTTGACTTTGGCGGGCGCGAGGGGCTGTGTCTGGTGGGCGGTGCCGCTTCCGCGCTTGCCGCCACGGGCTTGGGGCTCTTTGTGGGCACGCTTCCCGTTAAGGGCGGCAAGGCGTCCAAGTCCGGCATCCTCACGGGCTTTGCCACCACGTGCGCCCTGTTCGCCGGGCTCTACGGCGAGCCGGCGATGGCGCTTGCCGACGACGTCGCCCGCGCCTGCCCAGCCGAGTGTTGGCTCAACCCCGTCAAGCTTATCTGCGACATGTTCAACCGCCTGTATTTCTTTGAGGACCTGGGGCCCTTTGTCGTTCGCGCCGGCGCGCTGGTCCTTATGGCGCTGCTGTTCGTTGCCGCCGCCACGCTGATCTTTGGAAGGAGCCGCTATGAGCACCTTTAAGACCGCGCTTCGCATGGCGCTCGCGCACCCGTTCTACCTGCTTATCTACACGGTGTTCATTTCGCTGATGGGCGTATTCATCGCGGCATCGGTGAGCTGGAACTCGTCGCAGCTCACCGAGTACAAGCCCTACGATGCCAACGTGATTGTGGTCGACCGCGACGACAGCGACCTTTCGCGTGCGCTTGCCAAGCATCTGGGTTCGCGCTTTGAGCTGGTCACGGGCGTCGGCGACGACACCTACGACCTTGCGGACGCGCTCTCCAAGAGCAACAGCGCCAAGGGCAGCGCCGACTGCGTGTTCTTTATCCCGGAGGGGTTTGAGGGCGACCTCGTTGCGGCCGCTCGCGCGGGGGAGTCCCTGCCCAAACTCGACGTGACGTACGGCTCCGGCACCATGGCGGCGGCGCTTTCGTCTGCCGAGGCCTCGCGCTGGATCTCGCTCGCGGGCGCTGCGGCGGCACTTGAGCCCACTGCCTCCAACGGTGACGTCGCCAAGGCGGCCGAGCATGCGGCCGCGAAGCGTGCGGAGGTCGAGATCGAGCGGGTCAAGGTCGACTCGACGGCCGCCGCCACGCTCGAGTCGTATTTCAACTTTGGTGCGTACGCGATTATCTCGTCGGTCATCGTGTCGGTGGGTCTGGTGTTCTCGGGCATGAACGAGCCCGAGCGCGTGCGTCGTATGGATGCCAGTCCAATCTCCGAGCGCCGGCGCTCGCTTGCCGTGTTTGCGGCCGCCGCCGTGATCACCGTCTGCATCTGGTTTGTGTCGAGCATGATGGGCGTCGTGGGCTTTGCCGGTGCGGTCGCTGAGGTTGGCGTGGACCGTGTGTGCTTGGCGCTGGCGGCGACGTTTGCCCTGGCGTGCACGCCGCTGGCCGTTGGCTTTGCGCTGTCGAGCCTGGGTGCGCGCGAGGAGCTGCTCAACGGCGTGGGCAACTTACTCGGCATGCTCATGACGTTTTTGGGCGGTGCCTGGATGCCGCTGTCGCTCATGGGATCGGCCGTGCAGACGGTGGCGCACTTTGTGCCGACGTTTTGGGTGAACGACGCGATCAGCAAGGCGCTCGCCTCGGATTTAACGTCCACCGTGCTGGGCGACATCGCCTGCGACCTGGGCGTCACGGCACTCTTCGCCGTGGCCATCGCCGCCGCAGGCCTCGCCCTCGCACGCACCAAATCCCACGCCTAGCTACCTAGTCATTTAAGAACGTCCCCAATGACTGGTCTGAAATAAATCCCCGGCCTCGCCCCAAAATAGTTCGCTAAGGTTTACTATTACGCTCATAAAGTAGTACGAGGCTAACAATGGGGGATACCATGGCAACGCAGAAAGCCTACGTTCAGGTTAAGGGTCTCAAAAAGCACTACGGCGATGGAGATGCACGCCTAACGGTGCTCGACGGCATCGACACGTCCATCAACCGCGGCGAGATCTGCGTCATGCTGGGGCCCTCCGGCTCGGGCAAATCGACATTCCTCAACCTGATCGGCGGCCTGGAGGATGCCGACGGCGGCTTCATCATGGTGGACGGCTGCGACCTCACGGTGCTCAAGCCTACCGACCTGGGCGAGTATCGCCGCCGTGAGCTGGGCTTTGTCTTCCAGTTCTACAACCTGGTGCCCGACCTCACCATCAAGGAGAACATCGAGGTCACGGCGCACCTGTCCAAAAACCCGCTCAATGTCGACGACCTGCTGCGTTCACTGGGCCTCTACGAGCACCGCAACAAGTTTCCGCGCCAGGTCTCGGGCGGCCAACAGCAGCGTTGCGCCATCGGCCGTGCGCTCGTCAAAAACCCGGGCCTGCTGCTGTGCGACGAGCCCACGGGCGCGCTTGACTATAAGACGTCCAAGGAAATCTTGCAGCTCATGGAGGATGTCAACCGCACCTACGGCTGCACTATCATCAT
>USFU01000215.1 GCA_900554135.1 uncultured Collinsella sp.
CATGCAGCAGGCTTCGCACGATAAGCTCGTAGTATCGGCCCCAGTTCCATACCGGCATGGCGATGCCGACGACCTTGCCATCGACCAGGCGGTGGAGTCCGTAGGCCGTAGGGTCTACGAGCGACTTTGACATGTCAGCGCCGGTCATGACGCTCACGCCTTCGCGGCACATTGCCTCGGCAAGACCGCCGGCGGGCACATCGCCCCAGGTGAGGAATACCTGCGCGCGGGGGTCGAGCAGCGAGGCGCCAATCGCAAAGGCGTTGATCTCGCTGAGGGCGCCCGACGCAAAGACCGACGCGTGGTAGCCAATGCGATGGTTGTCCGCCATGCTGGCCGCAAGGGCACCTAGCAGAAACTTGGCCTCGTACATCTTTCCAAAATACGAGCGCACGCTTTGGTGGGGAAGGCCGATAGAGCAGTTGAGGAATCGTACCTGGGGATACTCGACGGCAGCCCTGAGCGTGTATTCCATCAGGCGGTGCGAGGTCGAGAAGATGAAGTTAACTCCATGTTTGACAGCCGTTTCCACGGCGGCGTAGAACACGTCCGGATCGTGGCAGTTCTCGAATGCCTCGGTGCGCACGATGCCGCCAAAGTGCTCGTCGAGATACTGGCGTCCTTGGTCGTGCAGGCTGTCCCAGCTCGACGTGGCGCAGGGGAATTCATGGATAAAGGCGATGCGCAGGGGGTTGGCCGCCGAATAGACGGTCTTGCCCATAAAGAAGTCGAGCACGCTGGAGGTGGACTTGGCGGGCGTCTCTTCCTCATCGACACTCGGCGCCTCGACAAGATCGACCTTCTCCTCATCACTTTTACCGGCAATGACCATCTCGCGCCAAATCTTGCACAGGCGCTTTACGACGATATCCGTCGGCGTATCCAGCAGGCGGTCCTGGTTGTACACATTGAGGTAGACGAGCATGGCGTCGGCGGGCGTAATGTCCAGGTGGTTGCCGCCCGCGCGAAGGTAGGCGCGCTTAAAGAGCAGGAAGGTGTGGCGCAGGTAATCGACCTTTTTCTGTGGCCACTTTTCGATAAGGTCCTGACCGAGCATCTTGGCGAGCGTCTCGTAGCCTCCCTCGCGGGAGAACTCGATCTCGTATAGGGGGCAGACGCGCCAAAACGCGCAGAACTCGCCGTACAGGCGACTTTCGACGGAATCCCATTTTCCGGGGTAGAGGCGGGTGACCTTGGCCGAAACCGTCGGGGCGTCCAGGAATTTGAGGACGCTGACGCGCTTGTTGCCCTCCTGGACGTAGAACCGATGCATGAACTCGGTGACGATGATGGGGTCGCGATAGCCCTCGGTCACCTGGATGTCGTAGAGGTTGGACCACTTGCGGGCGAACTCGGTGCTAGATGGCAACAGGGGCATAAAGTTGCACGAAAAGGCAGACTGACGGCCCTTGGTAACCGTGCCGACGACCATTTCGAGCGGAATGTCCCTTAGGCCGACGCTCTCTCGCTGACCTAAGGGGAGTTGGGCAACGAGGCTATCGAGGTCCGTAAGGTACGGGTGCTCGCTTTGGCTGATGGCGCGACGACGTCCTTGCTCGCCGCGCTTGCGTGCTTGACGATAGGCCTCTTCCATGGTGTTTACTCCCTTAGTCGTTTAAACAACGATATAAACCATGGTACCACGATGCGAAACCACCACGAAGGTGCCTGTCTTCTTTGTGGTGGTTTTAGGCGATGATGGGGGCGATGGCGCGGATGCAGGCGTCGGCTGCCGTGAAAGTGGTGCTGTCGTCGCTGACGATAAAGATGATCTTGCCCTTGATGCCAAAGTCACCGATCTCGCTAAAGAGCACGTAGGGCTCCTTGTCAAAGCCCGAGATGGGAAGCACGGCGGACTTAGTGGCGTCGGTGAGCTCATCTGCCAACGCGTCCAGTGAAGCCCACTTGGACGTGTCCTTGACCGCGACGGGGACGGCCACGCGCCCAAAGGGCATGAGGTGCACGAGCGTGTTCTTGGAGATGTTGGAGTTGGGGACGATGATGGTCTGCCCGCAGGCGTCCTCGATGGTCGTATGGCGCCAGGTGATGTCTTGGACCACGCCCGACACGCCGCCGACCTCGATATTGTCGCCGGGCTTGATGATGCCCATAAAGGTCACCTGCATGCCGCCGATGAGGTTTGACAGCGTGTCCTGAAAGCCGAGCGAGATGGCGATGCCGCCGACGCCAAGAGCGGCGACGAGGGCGTTTGCGTTAATGCCAAAGCAGTTGTCGAGGATAAAACTGCCGCCGATCATCCAGATGACAGCGCGCGCGATGTTGATGAAGATGCTTGATGAAGGGAGTGGGTTATCGTCGCGGTTGAGTAGGTGGTACAGGGTCTTGGACGCGACCTTGGCGGCAACGGCGGTGCCGATGGCCAAGATACCTGCCCAGATGATGTTGTGGACCCATCGTTGTGCAAAGAAATGAAGAATTGGCTCAAACAATTCCATGTAGGGAAACCTCCTAATGATTGTCCAACCATGATACCCACCAAGAAGCCTGTCCGATCACATCGGACGCGCCGATAACTTGAGAAGGGGTGGCCGCAGCGGCGTAGGCTGGGGCACCGGTGAGCGCACCGGCGAGAAGTGCGGCGGTTAAGGCAAGACGGGGGAGGAGTCTTCTCATGGCAGTTTCCTTAGTTCTTGACCAGTGGTCCCTGCTGATGCTGGATTATCGACATAATATGCGAAAACCGCCGCAAGGGCGCCTGTCCCTTTGCGGCGGTTTTGACGTTTGCGCAGATA
>USFU01000216.1 GCA_900554135.1 uncultured Collinsella sp.
AGCTTGCCCGTGGGGGCGGGGGCGTCGGTCGAGGCGAACGCAAAGACGCGCGGGGCGATGCGGTCGCGGGCGATGCTTGCCCAAGCGCAGCCGGTGAGGATGGCGTTGGTCAGGATGATCATCACAAAGGCGAGCGGCTCGTTTTGCGCCACGAGGCCAATAGCGCCCCAGACGGTCAAGAAGAGCTGGAACAGGCCAAAGACGGCGCTCCAGGCGATGGCGCTTTTGGCGACGGTGCCCGACTGCGCGCGAATGGCCTTGGCCTCGCGCAAAACAAGGTAGACGGTCGCCGCAAGACCGATGAGCGAGATAGCGGCTGCGAACATGCTGAGACTCCTCACAAACTTAAAACCTACGAAAGCGGGGGTTTACCCGATTGTTACCAAGATATGCACAGCATTTGAGGGCTGCGCACAACAACCAGCCATAATAACGCGCGCGTGTGGCGGTGTTGCGCAATGGAGTGGCGACCTGCGCGATAATGGACGGGAATTACACGGAAACGTAAAGGCTTCTTAAAGAATTGGCAGGGATCAGGCTATGAGCGAGCAGGTTTGTACGACGGCGGTGGACGCCGGCGGCTATCCGGTCGAGGCTACGGGCAACGCGGTGCTCGACATCTTGGAGCATCGCTCCTCCACACGTGCCTTCGCGCGCGATGACGACGACCGTCCCGTGGCGGTGACCGACGAGCAGCGCGCGGCGATTCTGCATGCGGCGAGCCGTGCGCCGTCGGCAGGCGCCATGATGATGTATTCCATCGTGAGCATTCGCGAGCAGGCCACGCTCGACCGCCTGGCCGATCTGTGCGACCACCAACCCATGATCGCCAAGGCGCCCTGGGCACTCATATTTGTGGTCGATTATGCCAAGTGGATCGATCTGTTTGAGCACGTGGGCTGCTTTGAGCCCGAGTTCGTCGAGCGCACGGGCAAGGCGCCCCGCCGTGCGCCGGGTCTGGGCGACTTTGCCATCGCAGCCCAGGACGCCGTGATCGCCGCGCAAAACGCCGTGGTTGCCGCCGAGGCCCTGGGGCTGGGGAGCTGCTACATCGGTGATATCGTCGAGAATGCCGAGGAAGTTGCCGAGCTGCTTGATCTGCCACCCTATACCATGCCGCTATCGATGCTCATCATCGGCACGCCTCGCAAAGAGCGTCCGGCCATTGCGCATCCCGTGGTGAACCTGGTGCACGAGGAGCGCTACTGCCGTGCGGACGACGCGACTATGGACGCGCAGGTGGCCGAGATGGACGCGATGTTCCGTCCGCATGCTCGCGAGGTGGGGGAGCGCGTCGTGGATATCTACACTCGCAAGCACACGAGCCCCTTTATGGCCGAGATGAGCCGATCCATGGAGTGGTGGTTCAAAAACTGGCTCGGAAAATGACAAATGTGACAAGGGGACAGTCCCTTTGTCGCATTCCATATCGCCGCGGTGGCCTAAAGACTGTATAAATCTTTATCTAGCTGGGAAAACAGTGCATTAAAACATGGGCCGATTACCTATAATCCCCTCGAACGTTAAAGTTGGGAGGAAACCGGCTTATGGAACAAAAGGCCAAGGAGGCAGCCTCGCACGCTGCGATTCCTGTGAGCATCTCGGCGATGCTCGTCACGCTGGGCGTGGTGTACGGCGATATCGGCACCAGCCCTATGTATGTAACCAAGGCGCTCGTTGCCGGCAACGGCGGCATCGGAAGCGTGACGGAGGAGTTCGTGCTTGGCGCGCTCTCCCTTGTCGTGTGGACGGTCACGCTGCTGACCACCATCAAGTATGTGCTCATCTCGCTGCGCGCCGATAACCATGGTGAGGGCGGCATCTTTGCCCTGTACAGCCTGGTCAAGCGCTGCGGCAAGTGGCTTATCATCCCCGCCATGCTGGGTGGCGCCGCGCTGCTCGCCGACGGCATCCTGACGCCGGCCGTTACCGTTACCACGGCCATCGAGGGCCTGCGCACCATCCCGGCGGTCCATGCCGTGCTGGGCGATGACCAGGGCCGCGTCGTCGCCATTACGCTCGCCATCATCATCGCGCTCTTTTTGGTGCAACGCATCGGTACGGCCAAGATCGGTCACGCCTTTGGCCCCATCATGACGCTGTGGTTCCTGTTCCTGGGCGGCACGGGTCTGTTTTTTGTCTTCCAGCACCCCGCCGTGCTGCTGTGCCTCAACCCGGTGCGCGGCATCGCCTTTTTGCTGAGCCCCAACAACCACGCGGGTATCATGATTCTGGGCAGCTGCTTCCTCGCCACCACCGGTGCCGAGGCGCTCTACTCCGACATGGGCCACGTCGGCCGCGGCAACATCTACGCCACCTGGCCGTTCGTTAAGTGCTGCCTGTTGCTTTCCTATATGGGCCAGGGCGCTTGGCTTATGAACAACGCTGCCAACCCCGAGCTCATGGGCATTGCCGACCTCAACCCGTTCTACCAGATGCTCGCCCCGGGCCTGCGCCCGTTTGCCGTAGGCCTTTCCACCGTTGCGGCCATCATCGCCTCGCAGGCGCTCATCACCGGCGCATTCTCGCTGGTGTCCGAGGCCAGCCGTCTGGACCTTATGCCGCACATGCAGGTCTTCTACCCTGCCGAGACCAAGGGCCAGCTCTACATCCCCATGGTCAACAACGTCATGCTCGTGGGCTGCGTCATCGTGGTGCTGCTGTTCCAGAACTCGGCGCATATGGAAGCCGCCTACGGCCTTGCCATTACGCTGAC
>USFU01000217.1 GCA_900554135.1 uncultured Collinsella sp.
CGAGCGCCTAGCGCGTTCGATGGGTTCGGATGACGACATGTTCCGAATCTGGTCAGGTCCGGAAGGAAGCAGCCATAAGGAGCCTCTGTCGGGCATCCGAATCCATCGAGCGCACGGGCGCTTTTTGGTGCCGGGCCATGTCGTCCAAAAATCACCCGTAAGGGCGCGTTTATCTGAACAATTCAATCCCGTGCTTTGTGGAACTCGCTGGCTTTGCCAAAGCATTGGCGGCTACGGGCCTTGGGTGCTAGTGACCGTTGCCCTTACATCTGTAACGAGTTGCTTACGCATCTCCAGGGTTCCCCGTACTATCATGAATCAGATTGAATAGAGATGATGATAGGGAGCGCCTTTTTATGATTGAGCTGCTCAGACGTTTTGGCGGTAAGTTTCGCCGGTATATGGTGATTGGCCCTGCGTGTAAGCTGATCGAAGTGATCTTTGACCTGCTGACGCCACTCGTAATTGCGCAGATGATCGACAAGGGTATCGGCGCGCACGACGTCAACGCCGTCGTCCACTACGGAATGCTGCTCGCCGCCATGGCCGTGATCGGCATCTCGTTTACACTCGTCTGCCAAAAGATGGCGGCGCTCACCTCGCAGGGCATGGGCACCGACATTCGCGGCGCACTCTACCAGCACATCAACAAGCTGAGCTATGCCGAACTCGATCGCTTTGGCACGCCGTCGCTCATCACGCGTATCACCAACGATGTCAACCAGGTGCAGCTCGCCGTGGCACTGGGCGTGCGTATGCTCATCCGCTGGCCTTTCCTGGCGGTGGGCTCCATGGTCGCGGCCCTTGCCATCGACCTTAAGCTCGGCATCATCTTTTTGATCTGCACGCCCGCTATCGGCCTGGTGTTTTGGTTTGTCATGGCGCGCTGCATCCCGTACTACAAGCAGCTGCAGGCAAAGCTCGATCGCATCGCGCTTATTTGCCGCGAGGGGCTTTCGGGCGCCCGCGTGGTCCGGGCGTTTGTGCGCGAGGGTCACGAGCGTGAGCGTTTTGCCCAGGCGGCCGATGACCAGGCGCGTGTCGCAATCGCGGTGGGCAAGCTCTCGTCGATTCTCAACCCCGTCACGTTTTTGGTGATGAACCTGGGCGTGTGCGCCATCCTGTGGGTGGGCGGCATCCAGGTCAACGTGGGCGAGCTCACGCAGGGCCAGGTCATGGCGTTTGTGAACTACATGACGCAGACCCTGACCTCCATCGTGTATGTCGCCAACCTGGTCGTGGTCTTTACCAAGGCGAGCGCCAGTGCGTCGCGTCTCAACGAGGTACTCAATTGCGTGCCGAGCATTACCGACGAGGGCAACCAGACGGTTGCGCTGCCCGAGCCGAGCGCAGTGGGCAACGCTGTTCCGGTCCCCGCGCTGAGCTTGAGCCATGCGAGCTTCTCCTTTGGCGCGGGCGCCGCCAACGCCGTCAATGACGTGACCCTGGAGCTGCCGCTGGGCAAAACGCTCGGCATTATCGGCGGCACGGGCAGCGGTAAGTCGACGCTCGTCTCGCTTATCCCGTGCCTGTACGACACGGGCGCCGGCAGCGTGAGCGTAATGGGTGCCGACGTGCGCGCCTGGCCGCTCGATCAGCTGCGCCATGTGGTCGCGACCGTACCGCAGCGCGCGTCGCTCGTGAGCGGCACGATCCGCAGCAACCTAACCTGGCGCGATGAGTCGGCGACCGACGAGGAGCTTTGGGCGGCGCTCGATATGGCGCAGGCCAGCGAGTTCGTGCGCAACAAGCCGCAGGGTCTGGACGCGCCGGTCGAGGCGGGCGGCAAGAACTTTAGCGGCGGCCAGCGCCAGCGCCTGACCATTGCGCGTGCCTTGGTGGGCTCGCCGCAGATCCTGATCATGGACGACTCCGCCTCGGCGCTCGACTTTAAGACCGACGCAGCGCTTCGCCACGCCATCCGCGAGCGCAGCGTACGCGGTGCCGCCGAGGGCGGGCTCCCGCTGACCACGGTGATCGTGAGCCAGCGCGTCTCGACCGTGCGCGATGCCGACATGATCTGCGTGCTCGACCACGGCTCGGTCGCGGGCCTGGGTACGCACGACGAGCTGTACGCAAGCTGCCAGCTCTATCGCGAGATTTGCCAGTCGCAGCTTCGCCGCGAGGAGCTCGAGGGTCAGCAGGGGAGCGCGGCGTCCGCGCTCGCCCCAAGCCCCGTGCCCGCCTCAGGCGCCGCGTGCGCTCCGGCATTCACTTGCGCAAAGGAGGGCTGCTAAATGAACCCGTATACTTCTTCCGGTTCGGTCGCCACGATGACGGCCAACGTGTCCGGCAATGATGACCTTAACGACCTGGGCGACGGCCCGCGCCAGCCCGGCGACCCCGAGCGCTATCCCGTGGGTGCGGTGACCCGCCGCCTGCTGGGCTACGTGCGTCCGCACCGCATTTCGTTTACGGCGTCGTTTGTGAGCGCCGCCATCTCCGTTATCTTGCAGCTCTACACGCCCATCCTCGTCGGCGAGGGCATCGACCTCATCGTTGCTGCCGGACAGGTGGACTTTGACGCGCTGCTGCCGCTCGTCACCAGGCTCGCGATTGTCGTGGTGGGCGCCGCGGCCTTCCAGTGGCTGCAGGGCTATTGCGTCAACCGCCTGTCCTACGAGACGGTGCGCGACATGCGCGTGGAGGCGAGCGACAAGCTCAGCCGCATGCCGCTCAGCTTTATCGAC
>USFU01000218.1 GCA_900554135.1 uncultured Collinsella sp.
ACAGTCTCGCACATTTTGGCGTTTGATATGTGACGGCGGCGCGGTAATTCGCCAACTGGTGGGGCAAAACGTTTTGTCCGATGCCATACTGATAAGTTCCATGATGATTTTATTCATTGCGTGCAGGCTGTGGCTTGCCGCCGAGCGCCGCCGGAAGGAGGCCGCATGTCCGATACCGTTCGTGCCGAGAAAATCGCGTGCGAAGTAGACCATGCTGCCCGTCAACTGGCACAGGAGGGCCGTCTGGACCTGACGCGCGAGTTTATCCAGCATGGCGATGTGACGGTGTATACGCATGTGACCTCGGTGGCGCGGGCAAGTCTGTCCTTTGCCGAGCGCCTGGGCCGCGTCGGTATCTCCGTCGACCGCTTGTCGCTGCTGCGCGGGGCCCTGCTGCACGATTACTTTCTCTATGACTGGCACGATCCCGACCCAAGCCATCGACTGCATGGCTTTCGGCATCCGTTTTTTGCCCTGGCGCGTGCGGAGGAAGATTTTGAGCTGACGTCGCGCGAGCGGAATATCATCGCGCGCCATATGTTTCCGCTGGTACCGGTGCCGCCGACGTGTCGCGAGGCATGGATTGTGTGCCTGGCGGATAAATGGTGCGCGCTGCGCGAGACGATTGCCGGCCGTCTGCCGCGCAAAGACAGGGCGGACGATGACGTGAGCAGCGAATCGAACGAAAAGAGGAGTGGGTAGACGGTGGGAACCGCGATCGACATGGCATTTGACGGCGCGACGCTTGCCGCCTGTCCGCTCTCGGCGCTGGTACTCTCGTTTGCCTTCTACGGTTTTTGCGGCTGGGTATGGGAGTCGACAGTCTGCGCCATGCTCAACCACGGACGCTTTGCCAACAGCGGCTTTTTGCTAGGGCCGTGTTGTCCCATCTACGGTGCGGGCGGCATTGCGTGCTGGTTGCTGCTGCGTGGAATCCCAGACGCCTCGAGCCAGTTTGTCGCTGCCGCGCTCGTATGCAGCGTGATCGAATATAGCGTGGGCGTGCTGTTGGAAAAAACGACGGGTGCCCGGTTTTGGGATTACTCGCATCTGCCGTTTAACCTGCACGGACGCATCTGCCTGTACTGGGCCTGCGCGTTTGGCCTGAGTGCACTGTGCATTTGCCGTTTAGTGGAGCCGGCATTGCTGGAGCTGCTTGGCCATCTGCCGGTGCTGATTGTGCGGCTGTCCGCCTTCGTCGTCGCGGTCGCGATGATGGTCGACGCGGTGTGCTCGTTGGCCAGCTGGCGCCGCCTGTCCGATCAGCTTGAGCGTGTGCGCGCCGACCTTGCCGACCGCATCAATGAGTCGCTTGCCGATGCCTCCGACTCCATGCTCGAACGCATTCCCGATTCGACGATTGACTCGGTGGCGCAGACGCACATCCGTAGCCGTGCCGTTAACGCTTGGCTGGCCGAGCTGGGTGACGCGGCGCTCGATGCCCTGCGCGAGAAGGCTTCGATGCCGACGTTTATCTCGGATGGTGCTCGCGGCCTGGCGCTCGCTGCCCGCCGCGTTGCCGATGTCGCGCCGAGCATGCCGCGTCCGTCGCTCAGTCGTCGCCTTGCCGGCAAGCGCATGAGCCGTCCGGTGCCGAGTGTGTCGCTCAGCCGTCGTGACCTGCGCTTCTTTAACGCCTTCCCGCGTCTGCGCATCAATCGCTACGAGGGCGTCATCCGAGCTACCGACCTCCGCGACCGAGCCCGCGAGCTGTTCCGGCGCTAGCCAGAGCGGAGCCAAGCGCGCCCTTCTCGTTCGCACGTTTCCCGTTCGTTTCGCGCCCGTTGCCGTGCCGTTTCCAAGATTGCGGCACCGTTTCCATTCGACAACGCAGCGTTTAACAACGCCGTATCTGGTCTACACCAGTTGCCCCTCGGCCGCATCATGAGCGCCGACAACGTTCATGCGACCAAGGGGGAGCGAATGTACGATACGGGATCGACAACGTTTATGCTCATCTGCACCATGCTCGTGTTTTTAATGACACCGGGTCTGGCGTTTTTCTATGGCGGCCTGTCCAGGCGCAAAAATGTCATCAACACCATGCTTATGTGCTTTGGCGCCATTGGCCTGGTTGGTGTGCTGTGGATTGTTGCCGGCTGGTCGCTGGCCTACGGTGGCGACGGTTCCAGCCCGTTTATTGGAGGCCTTGACGAGCTGCTGTGCCTGCCGGTGCTCAACCAGGTGCTGCAGGCGGCCGAGGGCAATGCTACGGACGGTGCCGTCTATCCGGAGATTATCAACATTGCCTTTCAGATGGCATTTGCCATGATCACCGCCGCCATCGTCACGGGCAGCCTTGCCGGGCGCGTTAAGTTTGGCGCTATGACGGCCTTCTTGGGCATTTGGTTGCTCGTGGTTTACGCGCCGCTTGCTCACATGGTGTGGGGCGGCGAGGGCTCCTTTATCGGCGACATCATCGGCGCGCTGGACTTTGCCGGCGGCGACGTGGTGCACATCTCGTCCGGTCTGACGGGCTTGATTCTCTGCCTGTTGCTCGGCCGTCGTCGCGGTTTTGGCATGGTGAGCTATCGCCCGCATAACGTGCCGTTTGTGGCATTGGGCGCCGGTCTGCTTTGGTTTGGCTGGTTTGGCTTTAACGGCGGCAGCGAGTTTAAGGCCGACGCCGTGGCGGCGCTTGCCATCCTCAACACCGTGACGGCCAGCGCGGCGGGCATGGT
>USFU01000219.1 GCA_900554135.1 uncultured Collinsella sp.
CCCGTATCGGCCACCGTGCCGTCAAAATCGAACAGCACAATCGGCCGTCTGCATATCTCCAGCGCCTCCATCGGCATCCCTCTTCCCCAGTTGGTGATTTCCACACTTACACTTCAAACTGTTGACTATTCAACAATTAAAGCTGGCAATGTGGAACGACTCCACTATACTTGTCGCACTTTGCTCTCAGAAGGCGGCGCGCAAGCGCCCCAACGAAAGGTGCAATTATGTCTTTTGCCATCATAACCGACTCCACCTCGGACATCTCCCCCGCCCGCGCCCAAGAGCTCGGCATTTACGTGATTCCGCTGCATGTGATTATCGAAGGTGAGGACCTGCTCGACCAGGTGCAGATCACCGCCGAGGAGTACGTCGCCCGCATGGCAGGCTCCGAGCAGCTACCGCACACCTCGCAGCCGAGCGCCGGTGAGTTCAAGGCGCTCTTTGATCGCGTGCTCGCCGACGGCCACGACAGCGCCATCTTTATCTCGCTATGCAGCGAGTGGTCTGCCTGCTACGCCAACGCCAGCCTGACGGCCGAAACGCACGAGCTCGACGTACGCTGCATCGACTCGCGCACCGGCTCGGGCGCCGAGGGCCTGCTGGTGGAGTACGCGCTGGCCATGCGCGAGGACGGCCGCAGCCTGGACGAGACCGAGGCGCAGATCCGCGCGACGCTGCCCGACGCCCACCTGCTGCTGATTCCCCGCACGCTCGAAAACCTCGTTAAGAACGGCCGCGCGCCCAAACTCGCCGGCCAGCTCACGCAGATGCTCAACATTCGCCTGGCCGTTTCGCCGGAGTGGAAATCGGGCGAGATCAAGGCCATCAAAAAGGGTCGCGGCGCCAAGCGCATCGTCGCCAACACCATGGCCGACTGCCTCGCATTTTTGGCTGAACACCCGGGTTCGAGCGTGCGCGTGCTCACGACCGGCGCCGCCGAGGAGCAAGAGCTCGTCAACCAGGCGCTCGCGGGTCAGGACTACGTAGACGCCGGCACCGGCCCCATCGGCTGCACCATCGCCACCCACGTAGGCGTCGACGCCATCGCCATCAGCTACTGCCCCCGCTACCAGTCCATCCACTAGGGGCACCTTTACCACTTGCGGTGGAATAGGGACTGTTTTTGGCTTATCAGCCGCAAATCAATCCCTATTCCACCGCAACTTAGAAATCGGCAATCAGCCCTGCGGGCCCTGGAATAGCTCCTCATGCGAGCCCATTCTGACCAGCCTGATCACAGGATTAGTCTTATGCGGCAAGTAGAGAACGACCACATCGACCAAGCCATCGGATAGATGGAAATCGATGTGGCCGTTGTAGTTGCCGCCCGGGTTTGAAAGCTCGTGGGCACCATATTCCGCGGGAAGCGAGCCGTGAGCCGCAAGCTCTGCGACCGCCGCCTTAAACTCGGTTTTTAGCTGCGGATGGATGCGCATCGCCCGTTTGTAATCCGCCTTAAACTGAGCCTCGACCTTAATCTCAAACATCGCTAGTCCTCATCGAGGAATGATATAAGCTCATCAGCGTTATTGAATGACGGGCTGTCGTCCGGCAGAATCCCCAACTCATGAGCTTCGGCGATCACCATGGCACGCCTCGTTGCCTCGTTGGGCACCTCCGCCCTTCCTACGATCTCAAAAGGAATCTTTCGTTGATTTACCAGCTGCCGAACAGCAAGGTTGAGATACGAATTGAGACTCAGACCAACCGTATCCAAAAACTCAGTCGCCTGTTCCTTGAGCCCCTCTTCGATGCGAACCGTCGTAGGCTTAACCGTTGCAGTAGACATACGCGACCTCCTCGCCTCGTCTTTTGCATCAGTATACCCAGTTTAGATGGCATACTGATGTTAAATAGCATCAGTATGCCGTTCACATTACTATAACAACAGTCACAGCACCCTACATCAGCCCGCTCAGGGCGATGTCGACGGCCTCGTTGAGGTCGTCGGTGATGTGCACGAGCTCGGGGTCGAGCGGGCTGATCATACCGGCGTCCATCACCGGGCCGTTGAGCCAGTCGAACAGGCCCCGCCAGTACTCGGTTCCCACCAAAACGAGCGGCATGCGCTTGACCTTGTGTGTCTGCACCAGCGTGAGTACCTCGAACATCTCGTCGAGCGTACCAAAACCTCCGGGAAACACGATGGCACCCGAGCTGTATTTGACGAACATGGTCTTGCGCACAAAGAAGTAACGGAAGTCCATGCCGAGGTTCACGTATTTATTGAGCCCCTGCTCGTGCGGCAATTCAATGCCCAGGCCAACTGACTTGCCGTTGACACTCGCCGCTCCCCTGTTGGCGGCCTCCATGATGCCGGGACCGCCGCCGGTGATAACCGCCACGCCGCGCTGGGCGATTTTGCGACCGACCGTGCGCGCCGCCTTGTAGAGCGGATCGGTCTTGGGCGTGCGGGCACTGCCGAAGATGGTCACTGCAGGACCAAGCTCGGCAAGCGCGCCAAAGCCATCGACAAACTCTGCCTGAATGCGCAGCACACGCCAGGGGTCGGCATGCAACCAGTCGGTCGACTCCTCGGGCGCCAGCAGGTTGGCGTAGGTGTTGTCCTTAGGAATCATGGGGCCGCGCATAACCACGGGGCCGCGGCGGTACGTCTCGTCGTAGGCAGGCTCGCCCTCGACATTCTCGTTCTTAATCATGGGTACTCCTATCGA
>USFU01000220.1 GCA_900554135.1 uncultured Collinsella sp.
TCGGCGAAGTCGAGCTTGGACTCGGCGGTGTCGGCCAGCATGGTCATGGTGAAGATGTCCTCGATAATGGACTGCGTGATGTCGCGGATGTCGACGTTGGCCTCGCCTAGGACACGGGTGACGCCGGCGACGATGCCGGGGCGGTTCTTGCCAAGGACGGTGATGACGATACGGGAGGACGAGATCTCGGCCATGGGAAACCCTTTCGCGTGATTGCGGCGCGCGCGGGGCGCTCCGCTACGGTACAGTGTTCATCATTGTACCTGTCTGGCGCTAAAAGGGGCGTGCTTACTGCGGCGTTACACGTCTGCAACATGGGTGAAGGTGCGATGGGGTGCGTGCTCGCTGCGGTTGGACGTATCGCATTGCACAAAGACCGTGAACCTTTTGTGGGACACGCGGCGCCGTGGTACCATAGCCGAGTTTGTTGTCTTGGTCGGAAACCAAGACGCCTTATGCGCTGATCGGTAACCAGCGCCTGACCAATAAGGAGTCCTACCATGAAGCAGGGTATCCATCCCCAGTATGTCGAGTGCACGGTGACGTGCTCCTGCGGCAACACCTTCAAGACGCACGCTACCGTGTCCGAGATGAAGGTCGAGCTTTGCAACGAGTGCCACCCGTTCTACACCGGCCAGCAGAAGTTCGTCGACACCGGTGGACGCGTCCAGCGCTTCGCCGACAAGTTCGGTGGCGCCGCTGCCGCCCAGCTCAAGAAGGCTGAGGAGGCCAAGGCTGCCAAGGCTGCCAAGGCTGCTGAGGCCGAGGCCGCTCGCAAGGCCGCCGCTGAGGCTAAGGCTGCCGAGAAGGCTAAGCGTGCTGCTAAGTTTGCCGAGGAGGCTGCCAAGCAGGCCGCCGAGGCTCCCGCAGAGGCTCCCGTCGATGAGGCCGCTGCCGAGGCCGAGACCACCGAGGCTGCTGAGTAAATAGCTCGCCGCGGAATCACTCGCGTTCATGGCATAAGGGCCGTGCATCCGTTTGGGTGTGCGGCCCTTTTCTTTTTATTGGTGCAAACTAACCTGACCCCGCGGCACCAAGTTGGTGCATGGGGGTCAGGTTTCTTTGCACCAAATGGCAGGGGATACGTCGTTTGCCCAGATAAAAGCTGTCAAATTAAACCAGTCCCTTTTCGGCAGGTTGGTCGTAGTTATTACGTGGCGGTCGAGGTCGACCGTATAGGCCGCGCCTTGTTTGGCTAAAGTACAATCATCTGTGTTTAACTCGCCCGCAGCTGCACGGCGTGGGCGATGGCCAAAAAGGAAAACCACATGGGATTCATGTCAAAGCTGCTGTCCTTTGGATCCGATAAGGACCTGAAGCGCTACTACAAGATCGTCGACGAGATCAACGGTCTTGAGCCCCAGTTTGAGAAGATGACCGAGGAGGAGCTCCGCGCCCAGACCGATAAGTTCCGCGAGCGATACGCCAACGGCGAGTCGCTCGACGATATGCTCCCCGAGGCTTTTGCCACCGTGCGCGAGGCTTCAAAGCGCATCACGGGCATGCGTCACTTTGATGTACAGCTTATCGGCGCCATGGCGCTTCACGAGGGCCACATTGCCGAGATGAAGACCGGCGAGGGCAAGACCCTGGTCTCCACCTTGGCCGGCTACCTCAACGCTATCGCCGGCAAGGGCGTGCATGTCGTTACCGTCAACGATTACCTGGCAAAGCGCGACTCCGAGTGGATGGGCCGCATCTACAAGTACCTGGGAATGACCGTCGGTCTGCTCCAGAACAACATGCCGCTCGAACTCAAGCGCCCGGCCTACCAGGCAGACGTCACCTACGGCACCAACTCCGAGTTCGGTTTCGACTACCTGCGCGACAACATGGTCACCCGCCCCGAGCAGCGCGTACAGCGCGGCCACCATTACGCCATCGTCGACGAGGTCGACTCCATCTTGATCGACGAGGCCAGAACGCCGCTCATCATCTCGGGCGCCGGCACCAAGTCCGCCAGCACCTACAAGGACTTCGCGCGTGCCGTGCGCGGCCTGGAGCGCGGTGAGGACGTGTCGCACGACATGCTCACCGCCACCGAGGACGTCGAGCCCACGGGCGACTACGTCATGGACGAGGCCAAGCACACCATCGCCGCCACCGAGCGCGGTCTTAAGAAGATCGAGCGCCGCCTGGGCATCGAGGACATCTATGCCGACCTTTCGGGCCAGTTGGTCAACCACCTGCAGCAGGCGCTGAAGGCTCAGTACATGTTCCATCGCGACAAGCAGTACGTGGTCACTAACGGCGAGGTCAAGATCGTCGACGAGTTCACCGGTCGCATCATGGAAGGCCGCCGCTATTCCGAGGGCTTGCACCAGGCCATCGAGGCCAAAGAGGGCGTGCTCGTGCGCGAGGAGAACCAGACGCTGGCCACCATCACCCTGCAGAACTACTTCCGTCTGTATGACAAGCTCTCCGGCATGACCGGTACGGCACTCACCGAGGACGCCGAGTTCCGCGAGATCTACAAGCTGCCCGTCGAGGTCATCCCCTCCAACAAGCCCGTTCAGCGTGTTGACCACGAGGATCTGGTGTACCGCACCATCCAGGCCAAGTACAACGCCGTTGCCGACGACGTCGAGCGACGTCACGCCAAGGGCCAGCCGGTCCTGGTGGGCACCGTCTCCATCGAAAGCTCCGAGAAGCTGTCGGCCGCCCTTACCAAGCGCGG
>USFU01000221.1 GCA_900554135.1 uncultured Collinsella sp.
GCGAGATGAAGCAGTCGTTCATCGAGTACTCGATGTCGGTCATCACGGCGCGCGCCCTGCCGGACGTGCGCGACGGCTTAAAGCCGGTGCACCGTCGCATCCTGTATGCAATGAACGAGAGCGGCATCTACCCCAACCGTCCGCACAAGAAGTCGGCCTGGACGGTCGGCGAAGTTATCGGTAAGTACCATCCGCACGGCGACTCCGCGGTCTATCAGGCCATGGTCCGCCTGGCACAGTGGTTCTCCATGCGCACGCCGCTCATTGACGGTCACGGCAACTTCGGCAATATCGACGGCGACGGCGCCGCCGCCATGCGTTACACCGAGAGCCGCCTGGCTAAGCCCGCCATGGAGCTCCTGCGTGACCTGCAGAAGGACACCGTCGACTGGCAGCCCAACTACGACGAGTCGCTCGCCGAGCCCGTGGCACTGCCCGCGCGTTTCCCCAACCTGCTGGTCAACGGCAGCCAGGGCATCGCCGTCGGCATGGCCACCAATATCGCCCCGCACAACCTCACCGAGGCGATCGAAGCCACCTGCTACCTGATCGACAACCCCGACGCCACCGTCGACGAGCTCATGCAGATCATGCCCGGTCCGGACTTCCCCACCGGTGCCATCATCATGGGCAGTGCCGGCATTAAGCAGAGCTACGAGACCGGCCGCGGCTCCATCACCGTGCGCGCCAAGGCCCATGTGGAGTCCACCAAGACCGGCCGTAGCCGCCTGGTCTTTACTGAGATTCCCTACATGGTCAACAAGGGCACCCTTCAGGAGAAGATCGCCCAGCTCGTCAACGACAAGCGCATCGAGGGTATCTCGGATATGCGCGATGAGTCCAACCAGAAGGGTATCCGTCTGGTCATCGAACTCAAGAAGGGCGTCATCCCGCAGGTCGTACTCAACAACCTGTACAAGTACACCTCGTTGCAGACGACCTTTGGTGCCAACAACCTGGCGCTTGTCAACGGCGTCCCCAAATGCCTGAGCCTGCGCGAGATGCTGCAGCACTACATCGACCACCAGGTCGACGTCGTCACCCGCCGCACCCGCTTTGACCTCAAGAAGGCACAGGCGCGTGCCCATATCCTCGAGGGCTACCTGATGGCTCTCGACCATATCGACGAGGTCATCAGCATCATCCGCTCCTCGCAGACCGACTCTGAGGCCAGCAGTCGCCTGATCGAGCGCTTTGGCTTTACGCCCGAGCAGACTACGGCCATCCTCGAGATGAAGCTCCGCCGCCTGACCGGCCTGGAGCGCGACAAGATTCAGGAAGAGCTGGACGGCTTGCGCCGCGCCATTGCCTACTACGAGGACCTGTTGGCGCACGAGGAGAAAATCCTGGGCGTCATCAAGGAAGAGATGCGCGAGATTTCCAAGAAGTTCGGCGACAAGCGCCGCACCGAGATCAGCCATGTCGAGAAGGACCTGGACGTCGAAGATCTGATTGCCGACGAGGATATGGTCGTGACCATCACCCACACCGGCTACGTCAAGCGCATCCCGGTGGCCGCCTATCGCGCCCAAAAGCGCGGCGGCAAGGGCGTGTCGGGCGTCAACCTCAAAGAGGACGACGTTATCGACGAGATGTTTATCGCATCCACGCACGAGTACGTGCTGTTCTTCTCGAGCAAGGGTAAAGTCTATCGCCTGAAGGTGCACGAGCTGCCGGTTGGCACGCGCCAGGCGCGCGGCACCGCAATCGTCAACCTGCTGCCTTTCGAGGAGGGCGAGAAGATCGCGAGCGTCATCAGCTGCCGCGAGTTCCCCGCCGACGAGTACCTGATGTTTGCCACCAAGAGCGGCATGGTCAAGAAGACCGTGATGAGCGCCTACGACCGTAGTCGCCGCGACGGCCTGATCGCCATCAACCTGAGGGACGACGACGCACTGCTCGCTGTACGCCGCGTGCGCGAGGGTGACAAGATCATCATGGCAACCACCGCGGGCAAGGCGATTATGTTCCCCGAGGACCAGGTGCGCGCCACCGGCCGCGATACCAGCGGCGTCCGCGGTATTGGCATGAAGGAAGGCGTGAGCGTTCTTGGCATGGAAATTACCAACGGTAACGGCGACCTGTTCGTCATTACCGAGCGCGGCTACGGCAAACGCACGCCGGTCTCGGATTACCCGGAGCAGAACCGCGGCGGTCAGGGTGTCTACACCATCCAGATGACCGAGCGCAAGGGTAACCTTGCAGCCATGAAGACGGTGGGCCCGCAGCATGAGCTGTTCATCGTGACGGAGGGCGCGACGGTCATTCGCGTCAAGACCGACGAGATCAGCCAAACCGGTCGCGCCACCCAGGGCGTCAAGATGATGACCGTCGACGATAACGACCGCATCTGCGCCGTAGCCCGCATGACGGCCGCCAAAGAGAAGCCCGAAGGCGAAGGCACCGAGGCCGCAGCCGACACCGAAGAGGCCCCAGTCGACCTAGGCGACGGCAACGACATGCCAGAGGATCTCCTCGACGAGTAAGAGGAACTAGCTGGTAGAAAATATCAGACCCCATATATCGGCGGTCGGCGCACTGCGCGCCGACCGCTTTTTTGACAACCTTGGACCCCGTGCCCGCCGAGTGGGCGAGATGGGTTAGGTTTGTCGTGAGTTCCGCACGCAAAGAAGGCCACTTAATGTGGCCTTCG
>USFU01000222.1 GCA_900554135.1 uncultured Collinsella sp.
TACTGCGTGGCGATGACGGCGCCCGAAGAGATGTTACGCATGCCGCAGGTAAAGCACATGGTAGTCGTCTCGCTATACGGCAGATGCAGCGCACGAGCGACCAGAAAACCGACGACAAAGCCGCTGATGGCGAAGACCAAAATAAAGAGGGCGACTTCCAGGCGCACCGTGTTCATGTGCAGCACGTACTCGCTCATGGCGGTGGAGTTGGACGCGATGACCCCCATCATCATGAACTTGCAGGCGGGCGAAAGCGCGGGGGAGAGTTTCTCATGACCCCAGCCGCGCGTGAGTTCGTTAATGACGATACCGAGCACGGCGGGTATGGCGATCATAAAGGCCATGTCTTGCATCATGCTTGGCACGTCGATCGAGACGGTGGCGCCCAGCAGGAGCTTGAGCGTAAGAGGAATCGTCACAGGCGAGATAACCGAGGACGTCAGGATAATGGTGAGCGCGAGCGGGCCGTTGCCGCCGAACATGCTAATCCACATAAAGGCAGTGACCGCCACGGGTACGCTGTACTCGAGCACGATGCCGCAGACAAGGTTGGGGTTGGAACCAAAGAACAGTGAGCCCATGGCATACGCCGCGATGGGGATGAGCACAGCCGAGACAATTAACGCCAAAATCAAATGCAGGGGACGGCGGAACACCTCAGCCACCTGGTGAAAGGTGTTGCTGAGCGCACCCTGAAACGTCATAAAGGCAAACAAGGTGGGAACGATGGGCTTGAGTAAGCCGATCTGCTGGGGAAAGAGCACGCCGAGCGCCACGCAAATCGGAACGATGACCTGCATGCGCCCCGCGAGAAACTTGCCCAGTCCAACCCATTGCTTCATATGCGCTTGTGACTCCCTTTGCTCGTGAATCCGTTTTGAATGGATATGCTAGACGCTCGCATGCGTCCGTGCGTCAGAAACGCTCGAATATTTCGAGGCGATTACCGGCATCGTTTACCGAAACCGCGGCGTGCTGCGGCGTTTTGCGTCCGTGCTGCACGGTATAATAAATCCGTTCAACAGATCTGCCTGCCGAAGCGGGCATACACAGAGGACTCATCGCTATGAACCGTGAGAGGTATCGCGGCGACCTGCCCCTATCGGGGGTGGGCGCCTATGTCATCGCTTAAGACGACGCATCGCTGGGCGGTCGCTCAGCAAAACCCCGAGCTCGAAAAGGAGCTTTCGGCTGGCCTGGGCATACCCGGGCTGGTGGCGCGCATTATGGTTGCGCACGGCATTACATCCATCGAAGAAGGCCAGCTGTTTTTGACGCCTTCGCTCGATCGCGACTGGGCCGACCCACTCATTATCCCGGGCATGTCGGTCGTTGCCGACCGCGTCGAGCGTGCCATTCGCAACCACGAGCACATCGCGGTCTTTGGCGATTTTGACGTTGACGGTATTACGTCGACCTGCCTGTTGACCGAGGCACTGCGCACGTTTGGTGCCGATGTTACGCCGTTTATTCCACATCGCTTTGACGAGGGCTACGGTCTTTCGCGCGCGGCGCTCGACCGCGTTAACGAGCTCGCTCGTCCCCAGCTGATCGTGACCGTCGATAACGGCATTGCCGCCAAAGAAGAGGTTTCCTATCTGGAGAGCCTGGGGATCGATTTGGTGGTCACGGACCATCACGAGCCCTCCGATCAGGTGCCGCAGGGCGTGCCCCTGACCGACCCTAAGCTCGAGGACGAGGGTCCTTCACGTGAGCTTGCCGGTGCCGGCGTGGCACTCAAGCTGGTACAGGTTCTGGGCGAGCGTCTGGGCAAGCCGTCGTATTGGCGTTCGCTGATCGAGGTTGCGGCGCTGGGCACCGTGTCCGACATGATGCCGCTGACGCCCGAGAACCGCGCACTGGTTGCCGAGGGCATCCAGCAGATGCGCGTGACGGCCCGTCCCGGCTATATCGCGCTTGCCGCACTTGCCAAGGCCGACCTTTCTACCATTACGGCCGATGGCCTGTCGTTTTCGCTCATTCCCCGCTTGAACGCCGCCGGCCGCATGGCCGATCCCAAGCTGGCGCTCGACCTGCTGCTTGCCCGCGATCCTGTCGAGGCAAGCGCGCTGGCGGCCGAGCTCGAGGAGATCAACCGTCAGCGGCGCGAGATCGAGGCGGAGCTCACACGCGATGCCATGGCAAAGGTCGAGGAGACCTATGATGGCGGTCGCGCAATCGTCGTGGGTGGCGAGGGCTGGCACGAGGGCGTCAAGGGCATCGTAGCGAGCCGCCTGACCAACCGTTATCACGTGCCGGCGCTGCTGTTCTCGATCGAAGACGGTATCGCTCGCGGTTCGGGCCGCTCGGTGGGCAAGGTCAACCTGTTCGACGCCGTCGAGCGCTGCTCCGATCTGCTGATTCGTCGCGGCGGGCATGCGGGTGCGGTGGGCGTGACCGTCGAGGCATCTAAGCTCGATGAGTTTCGTCGACGTCTTTCCGCTGTGCTGTCCGAGCTTCCCGCCGAGGACTTTGAGGACACCGACGAGGTTGCTGCCACCGTCGACCTCTCCGAGCTGAATATTGAGACCATCGAGCAGATCTCCCGTCTTGAGCCGTTTGGCCAGGGCAACAAGGTGCCGCTGTTGGCGGCCGAGGGCGT
>USFU01000223.1 GCA_900554135.1 uncultured Collinsella sp.
GACGAGGGCGGCCAGCTCACCGAGGCCGTGCGCCGTCGTCCGTACTCCGTGATCTTGCTCGACGAGATGGAGAAGGCTCACCCGGACGTCTTTAACGTGCTGCTGCAGGTGCTCGACGATGGTCGTCTGACCGATGGCCAGGGTCGCCAGGTGTCCTTCAAGAACACGATCATCATCATGACGTCCAACGTGGGCTCCAAGGCCATCGCCGACCTGTCCGGTAAGGACGAAGAGGAGATGCGCCATCAGGTCGACACTGCCATGGCTCAGACCTTCCGTCCCGAGTTCCTTAACCGCATCGACGATATCGTGGTGTTCCATCCGCTCGGCATGGCGCAGATTGAGAAGATCGTCGACATCCAGCTCGCCGACGTCCGTGCACGTCTGGCAAAGGAGCGCATGACGCTTGCCATCACCCCGGCGGCCAAGCAGATGCTCGCCGTGGGCGGCCTGGACCCGGTCTTTGGCGCTCGTCCGCTCAAGCGTCTGGTCCAGCGCGAGGTCGTGGACGCCATCGCTGCCGCCATCATCGACGGCACGGTGCGCGAGGGCGATCAGGTGACGGTAGATGTCGACAAGGACGGCGGCTTTACCGTCGTGTGCGACAACACGCCGGCGGCCACCTACGAGGTCCCCGACGCCGAGTAGATTTTGGGCCATGCCTTAAAAACTACTAGCCGTCTCTAAACGCCAAGGGCGGCGGATCCAATTGGGTCCGCCGCCCTTTTTCGTGCGACAATCGATGGTGTTGAACACAATTGCACGGCAAGGAGATACGCAGATGAAAGACGAGAACAAGACGAACGCACCGGCGACTGAGGCGGCGCCCGCCGCACCCGCCGCACCCAAGCCTGCGCCTAAGCCGGCACCCAAGCCGCGCGACCCCTATATCCGCGCCGAGAACGAGGACGATGACGGCTACGATCCCTACAGCGATCGCCGCCCCGAGCGCGAGCCACTGTTCGAAGCCGATCCGTGGCGCTGAGTGCCATCCAAAAGGCCACCAATAAGTTGCGGTGAAATAGGGACTATTTTGCGGTTTTACCAGCAAAAACAGTCCATATTTCACCGCAACTGCGTTAGGGGTGTGGGTGTTGGGCGGCTGTCTTCGGGCCGGCTAGTCCTGGGCCTTGATGCTCGGCAGGAGAATCTGGGCGAGGTAGTCGGTCTCGAGTTTGGTCGCGGCGTCGGCTTTGCCGTCTTTGCCGACCAGCACTTTTTTGATCTGGCTATAGGTATAGCGGTTGCCGGTCGTAAGTTCGACAAGCTCAACTGCAGTGTCCATGGGGTAGGTCGACACGGGGTCTTGCGTGCGTCCGTTGATGGTCTGGGGCACCACATACGGATAAACGGGGCCGCTGGCGTAGACGGTGTAGCCGTTGCCGAGGTTTGCCGCACCCAAAACCGCGTCGCCCTCATCGGGCGTAAAGCTCTCGCCGTCGCGCACCGTGACAAGCGTCACAAGCGGCGTGTTCGTGTCGCCGGCAAGATATATGCACAGCGTGCTGCCGTTTTGCCAAGTCGCGACTTTGCCGTACCACTCAACGGGAATATCGAGCTGATACAGGTCCGTTGCCTTATGTCGAGCATCGGCGTCGCGGGCCGCCTGCGCCTTGCGGGAGCTCACGGCGTTGGTCGCGGCGTCGCGTCGCGCGGTTGCCGCCTGCTGGAGTACCTTTGCGACCGCGGCGGAATTCACCCCGCCTTCCTCGGCATACTTGGCGGCGGCATCGATCTGGTCGTCGGTCACCGTGTCGGCCGAAGGCACCTCGAGCTTAAAGGTGGCCTGGGCACTCAAATCCTGCCCATCGCTCTTAATGGCGACCTGCGCTTTGGTGGTCGGGACGGTGTAGATGGTGCCGTCGGCCGCGATGGGGGAGGCGGCAATGGAGAGCGTGTAATCGCCGGGCAGCAGCTTAACGCCGCGACCGTGCTCGTCAACGTAGAGCGTTTCGCTCACGGAAGAACCGTCGGAATCCTGCCCGCTCACCTGCACGGGAATCTTGGAGCCAGTTGAGCAGTCGAGGCCCGCGGCATGCACGCCAATCTGCACCGACATCATCGTGTGGGCATTGGCGGCGACAGCGGCAGCCTGCTCTTGTTGATATCCGTTCCAGGCAGCATAGCCTGCACCGCCGGCGACAAGCGCGACGGCCACGACGCCGGCGACCATCAGATTGCGGCGCTTTGGCGACATCTTGCGATGGCGGACCTCGGCTTCGCGTGCCGAGGGAACGGACGGCAGGGGAATATCGCCCATGGCGATGGTCTCATCGACGACAGGAGCAGAACCTAGGCCGGGGAGCTCGCGGGTCAGCGAATCCTCGGCCGGCAAGCTGTCGAGCAAGATGGTTTCCTCGCTCGTATCGGATTCGGTCTGGTCGTCGGCCTCACATTCGGATTCCTCGTGCCCCGCCTCGTCTTCGGTGGGCGCGGCGCCATCGTCTTTTGCATCCTGATCATCGGGCTGCGCCTCGATTTCCGGCTCATCCTGCACATCAACGCTCGAATCGTCAAACGCAATCTCGGCCAGCGCGATCTGGTCTAGGCTCTCCAGGGCCTCGGCACACGCTT
>USFU01000224.1 GCA_900554135.1 uncultured Collinsella sp.
GTCATCGAACTCGATCTTGTAGTCGGTCTTAAAGGGACCGCAGGCAAATCCGCCATAGGAAAACGGAAGCGAAAACATGGCAAGCATGATGCACTCCATGGGTGAGCGCAGGTTTTCCGACAGATAGGGACACAGCCGCCGCAGTTGTTTGGCCGCACTCCCCTTGCATGCCGCGAGGTAATCTGCCAGGCGATCGGGCGTCAGCACCGGCTCGACTTCAAAGTAGCCCACGTCTGCCGGTTGGTCCTTGTCCTTTGCAAGTCTATTCGCAACAGGTGAGGTGTAGGGAGGCAGATACTTCCCGCGATCGCTCAGTGAAATCTTGGAACACAGTTCCTGGGCCAGAGCAAACGCCTGGATACAGCCGACCTCGCGGGCGACGGCAACACAAAGGGCCTCGGGAGATAGGCTGTACACCCCCGGTTCCACCTCTAGAATCGAGCCGGCAGGCAACCCGGAACACACGGACCAGCCCACACCAGGCATGCGTCGGCGCTGCGCCGCAGATCCCACCAGCAAGCACAGATCTTCTTGCACCTCGCCGCTTTTGACTCCAATTCGCACCAGGTCGGGAAGATAGATATCCTCGGTCGAAGGCGATGACGTACACAGCACACGGCGCTCCTCCTCGGGCTCAAGGTCCTTCCAGCCGATGTAGCCCATCTGCCGGCGCTCGGCGCGCATCATGCGTAGCGCCGATGCGCCTGTTAGGATTATGGAAGCCGCTAGCTGTTCGCCTGTCGGCTCGTTGCACCGCTCAATCTTTACCGCCACACGAATCACCCCTACCAAACGCGTGCGATAGCGAGGCCATCAACGGTCGCGGCACCGGCGCGCTTGAGTTCCGCCGAAGCCGCTGCCATCGTCGCACCCGTGGTGATAACGTCGTCGATAAGCAGCAGGCGGCGGCCCCGCACGTCCTCAACGGTCTCGTACATGCCTCGGGCGCGTTCACGGCGTTCTTCACGACCGAGTTCACGCTGATCGCCATGGCCGTACTTAACGAGGACGTCGAGCAGCGGAACACCAGACAGCTCGCAAAATGGGCGAGCGATGGCTTCCATATGATCGAAGCCGCGTCGCCGAAACGCCGCCGCCGTCGCGGGCACAAATACCACCGCATCCGCAGCGGACAGCACGCCTCCGTAGCGATCGGGGGCCGCGACCTGGGCATGTAAGGCGGTGTCGTATAGCAGCTCTGCCAGATACGGCGCCAGACGTCGCTCGCCCGCGTCTTTGTACGCTTTAATGATCCGCGGCAGCGGATGCGTGTAAACGGCACATGCCAGGCACCGGTCGAGCGCTTCGGCCATCGCCGAAGACGCACCCTCGACCGAGCACTCGGTGCACAGCAAGTCTCCAAACGGGGCTCCGCATCGGGTGCAGCTATAACGTGGGTCAATGAGCGCGAGCGCGGCCAGGCAGTCTTGGCAAATAAGCGCGCCGGCGCGCTCGCAGCCAGCACATCGCGTGGGCGACAACGCCTCAAGCGCCTCGTGCGCCGCCTGCTCGGCAAACGGTAACAATTCGTCCGCAAACGGTAGGATGCCAGCACCTTGCAGGCATCCCAACACATCCAAATGTCTCTTCACGACACAACCCTCCCTACGCTCGGTCGCAGGGAGGGTTGTTGATTCAGCGCTATGGTACCCCGACGCGTTTGGGGTCAGGCAGGTTAAATCCGTTTGCGGGCGCTATTCGCCGGCGGGCGGTTGCGGTGCGGACGAGTTTTGGGTCGAGCCCTCGCCACCATCTTGACGCGGCTTGCGGGAACGACGACGGCGACGGCGCTTCTGGCCCTGGTCGGCCGAACCCTCGCCGCCACGATCTTCGTGCGACTCGCGTTCGTCGCGAGCAGCGCCGCGCGCGGCCTTGGCAGCCGCCCCTCCGCCATCTCCGGGGCGACGACGTGTGACCTTGACCTCGCCATCCGAGACCTGATCGGCCACGGAGGGCACCGAGGGCTTTTGCTGCGTGCCCGGGGAATGGCGACGACGCGGACGCGGGGCGCGCTCGTCATCGTTGCGCTGCTTGCCACCCTTGTCGGCAGGCGCATCGGAACCCGAACCACCCTTGGGGGCGGCACCGGCTTCGCGAGCGGCTGCGGCGCGGAAGGCGTCCTCGCGCTCCTCGCTCGACAAATGGCGGCGGCGACGGCGCGTGGGATTCATGCCACCGCCGCGATTCTGCTGCTGAGGCTGCTGGGCCTCGCGCTCGCGGGGGGAATTCTTGCCTGCGGGAGCGGCCTCGCCGGCGTCGCCCGAACCCGAACGCTTGCGGCGGCGACGTCCACCGGCAGCCTCCTCAGCCTCGGGCGCCTCGGCCTTGCCGCGACCCTTACCGCGGCCGCGACCCTCGCCCTGGCTCTGACCGGCACGGGTATCGGCGTCCGCATCGCGACGGCGGCGCTTGGGCATCGACGTGCCGGCCAGACGGTCGGCGCTCGACAGGCCATCGCCCACGTCGACGCCGTTCTCGCGGTCGAGCTCCATAAGCGCCAGGCGCATCTCGGGCGACTCGATGCGCTCGAGCACGTCGCGCGTCACGCAGTCGGGGCGGCAGTTGCAGCC
>USFU01000225.1 GCA_900554135.1 uncultured Collinsella sp.
GTCATCGAACTCGATCTTGTAGTCGGTCTTAAAGGGACCGCAGGCAAATCCGCCATAGGAAAACGGAAGCGAAAACAGAGCGAGCATGATGCACTCCATGGGCGAGCGCAGGTTTTCTGACAGGTGGGGACACAGGCGCAGCAGCTGTTTGGCCACATTCCCCTTGCATGCCGCAAGGTAATCTGCCAGGCGATCGGGTGTCAGCACCGGCTCGACTTCAAAGTAGCCAACGTCTGCCGGTTGGTCCTTGTCCTTTGCAAGTCTATTCGCAACAGGCGATGTATAGGGAGGCAGGTACTTCCCGCGATCGCTCAGCGAAATCTTGGAGCACAGCTCCTGGGCCAGGGCAAATGCCTGGATACAGCCGACTTCGCGCGCAACGGCTACGCAGAGGGCCTCGGGAGACAAGCTGTACACCCCCGGCTCCACCTCCAGAATCGAACCAACCGGCAGACCTACAGAACAAACGGACCAGCTTGCACCAGGCATGCGGCGACGCTGTTTCGCCGACCCCACCAGTAGACACAGGTCTTCTTGGACCTCGCCGCTCACGGCCCCGATCCGCACCAAATCGGGAAGATAGATGTCCTCGGCCGAGGGCGACGATGCGTGCAGCACGCGGCGCTCCCCCTCGGGCTCAAGGTCCCTCCAACTGATGTAACCCATTTGTCGGCGCTCGGCGCGCATCATGCGCAGCGCCGAGGCGCCAGTCAGGATTACGGAGGCCGCCAGTTGCTCGCTTGTCGGCTCGATGCGTCGCGCTATCTTCACTGCCACAAAACCACCCCTACCAAACGCGTGCGATAGCGAGACCATCGACTGCCGCGGCGCCGGCACGCTTGAGCTCCGTCGAGGCCGCTGCCATAGTCGCGCCCGTGGTAATGACATCATCGATGAGCAGCAGACGGCAGGCACGCACATCCTCGACCGTCTCGTACATGCCCCGGGCACGTTCCCGGCGCTCGACGCGACCGAGCTCGCGCTGGTCACCATGACCGTATTTGACCAGGGCGTCCAGCAACGGCACGCCCGAAAGATCGCAAAACGAGCGCGCGATTGCTTCCATATGATCGAATCCACGCCGCCGAAACGCCGCCGCAGTCGCGGGCACAAATACCACCGCGTCGACACCGGACAGCACGCCGCCGTAGCGATCGGGGGCTGCCACCTGGGCATGCAGGGCGGTGTCGTAGAGTAGCTCCGCCAGATACGGTGCCAGGCGGCGCTCGCCCGCATCCTTGTACGCCTTGATGATGCACGGCAGCGGATGTGCGTAGACGGCACACGCCAGGCAGCGATCGAGCGCCTCGGCCATTGCCGAAGACGTGCCCTCGACCGAACACTCGGTGCACAGCAAATCCCCAAACGGGGCGCCACATCGGATGCAGCTATGGCACGGATCGATGAGCGCGAATGAGGCCAGGCAATCCTGGCAAATCAGCACACCGGAACGCTCGCAGCCGGCGCATCGCGTGGGCGACAACGCCTCGAGCGCCTCGTACGTCGCGCGCTCGGCAAGCGGTAGCAATTCGTCCGCAAACGGTAGGGTGTCAGCACCCTGCAAGCGACTCAACACATTCAAATGTCTCTTCATGACACAACCCTCCCTACGCGAAGGCGAAGGGAGGGTTGTCGGTGTAGAGCCATGATACCCAGAGGCGCTGGGGTCAGGCGAGTTACATCCGCTTACGGACGTTATTCGCCGGCAGGCGGTTTCGGTGAGGACGAGGTGTGGGTCGAGCCTTCGCCACCGTCCTGGCGCGGCTTGCGGGAGCGACGGCGACGGCGGCGCTTTTGACCCTGGTCGGTCGAGCCTTCGCCATCGCGATCCTCACGCGGTTCGCGCTCGTCGCGAGAGCCGCCGCGCGAAGCCTTGGCGGCAGCTCCCCCGCCATCGCCGGGGCGACGGCGCGTGACCTTGACTTCGCCATCCGAAACCTGATCGGCCACGGAAGGAACCGAGGGCTTCTGCTGCGTGCCCGAGGAATGGCGACGGCGCGGACGTGGCGCGCGCTCCTCCTCGCCACGCGGCTTGCCAGCCTTGTCGGCAGGCGCATCGGAGGCCGAGACGCCCTTGGGAGCGGCACCGGCCTCGCGAGCAGCTGCGGCGCGGAAGGCGTCCTCGCGCTCCTCGCTCGACAGGTGACGGCGACGACGGCGCGTGGGGTTCATGCCACCGCCGCGGTTTTGCTGCTGGGGCTGCTGAGCCTCGCGCTCACGGGAAGCGTTCTTGCCCGCGGCCTCGCCATTGTCGACGGACGCTGCGCGCTTGCGGCGGCGACGACCACCGGCTGCCTCCTCGGCCTCGGGCGCCTCGGCCTTGCCGCGGCCCTTTCCGCGGCCACGACCCTCGCCCTGGCCCTGAGCAGCGCGAGCATCGGATTCGGCATCGCGGCGACGGCGCTTGGGCATCGACGTGCCGGCCAGACGATCGGCACTCGACAGGCCATCGCCCACATCGACGCCGTTCTCGCGATCGAGCTCCATGAGCGCCAGGCGCATCTCGGGCGACTCGATGCGCTCGAGCACGTCGCGCGTCACGCAGTCGGGGCGGCAGTTGCAGCC
>USFU01000226.1 GCA_900554135.1 uncultured Collinsella sp.
GCCTCAGCGGTAATCACCCGCAAGCGGTCGCCCACCGCGCGCTCCAGCTCGTCCAGGTAGAACCAGCGGCGCGCCAGGCGCGTAATCTCGGCATCGTACTCAATGACGTCCATGCGCAAGCCCTCGTGCGACATCAGCGCGAACTTGGGATAGGCAAACCCACCGCCGCCCAGCATAAGCATACGGTCGATACCGTGACCATAAGCGTCACGCATTGCGTCCTCGGCCTCAAACACATCGTCAAATGCACGATAGTACGCAAAGACCGGCTCCGCCCAACGATCGCCAACATAGCTCGCGCTTTGGTAGACGCCGCCCTGCACGAGCACACGGACCTCGTCACCGCCCTCACCGTGCACACGCTTCACACGCGCCAACCCGTTGCGGGTTCGCGCAACCTGCAGACAGGCAGCACGAACAGCGACGGCGGCTGCACCAAGTGCCGCGGCTCCCAGAGCAACGCCGGCAACGACACCGGCAGAAACACTCGGCTTGTTCATTTAGAGCTCCTTTTGCAGATAAAGACCATGGTCATAAAATCCAAGATGGCGATAGTACTCGCGTGTGCCAATCGCGCTAATCACGTTGATACGTGCATAACCCGCATCCCGGGCAATCTCGCACGCACGCTCTACGAGCAAACGCCCCAACCCGTGATGCTGCGCCGCCTGGCCTTGATCCCCCACGCGTGCCGCCATGCCATACACATGTACCTCGCGAATCATCGCCTCGTCCGGCGTCGTCGGCAACTCGTCCGCATGCGCGGCAACAAACGAATGGTCGGGCAACGACAACCGCAAAAAGCCCGCGATCTTGCCCTGCGGCGTCACCCACTGCAAAAAGCGTTCCCGCGTCACCGGCGTCTCGTACGCCACTTCCTCGTCAAGGGTCAACTCGTCCAGGTCGGCACCAGCCGTGCTGATCTCGCGATAGCGAATCTCGCGCACCGTCGCGCCTTCCGCACGAGCCGCCAGGCGGTTCTCGACGAGCTGACGCAGGTTGGGTTTCTTGTTGCCCACCATGATGTCGTCGGAGCTAAAGTCGCGGATCATGCGGCTGATGCGGCAGAACGCCGGCGTCACCACGATATCGTCGGCCAGCACATCGAGCAGCTCTTCCTCGGTATAGGGACGCCACTCGCCGCGCTCATAGCAGCCCACCAGACGCGAGCCCTCGATGAGCGCGCACGGGTAGACCTTGACCTCGTCGGGCATAAAGGCCCCCTCGGTCATAAAGCGCTCGTAGTCGCGCTTGTCCCCCTCGGGTGTGGCGCCCAGTAAGTTGAGCATAAAATGCGCATGGATCTTAAAGCCAAACAGGCGCGCAAGCGAAAACGCCTGCTCGATCTGAGCCACCGAAATGCGGCGCTCGTTGATATCGAGCAGGTGCTGGTCGAGGCTCTGGATGCCCATCTGAATCTTGGTGCAACCCAGGCGGCGGATGAGCTTGAGGGCCTGCGGCGTTACAGCATCGGGGCGCGTCTCGATAACGAGCCCCACCACGCGATGCTTCGCCGTCTCGTTGACGCGCTGCTGACGCTCAAGCTCCTCCATCGTGGCCGTCTGCCACTCGGCGACCTCGTCCCACGGCGTGCCGGGGCCGTACAGACGACGCACCGCACGGTTATAGCCGCCCACGGCAGCATCTACGCGCTCCTGTTCGCCGGCAACACCGCTCGCAAGCTCGGCCTCGTCGGTCGCAATACCGGCAGCCCGATAGCGCTCGCGACGCTCCGCCACCACCGGCGGCAGCGCATCGGCGGGCGCGTCATCGAGCAGGCGCCCTGCCTCGGCACGGCTGATGCCCGGACGCGCCAACATGGGGTTGGCAGCCACGCCGGCGACGGCATCGTCATTGAGCGCACGGAAAAGCTCCGACATAAACCATGCCTGATACCCTTGCGGATAGTCGCTCCAGGTACCGCCAAGAACGATAAGCTCGATCTTGTCGGTTGCATGCCCCATTTGCGAAAGCGCGGTCAAACGAGCACTCACCTGCAGATACGGGTCGAAGCAGTTTTGCTCTGCACGGGCACACGCCGGCTCAGCGTGCAGATAACTCTTGGGCATGCGCAGGTCGTTAGGACAAAACAGGCAATCGCCCGAGCACGGCCAGGGCTTGGTGATGACGGTAATGGTCGCCACGCCCGAAGCCGTGCGGCGCGGCTTCATGCGCAACACCTGCAGCAGTTGACGTTCCAGCTCGGCATCGACATTCCACGCAGCCCACCGAGCCGGCTCTTCACGTTTAACCCGCTGGTAGAACGGCAGCAGACGGCGCTTGGCCAAATCGCGCTTGTCGGCACCCTCGCGGCGCGCCTCGGCATGTATCAGTTTGACGAGTGCCTTGTCGTCCACGGTCTCGCCGCGACGCAGAGCCTCGAGTATGTTCAAGATAATCTGTTCCATGACCCCATTGTAAAGGCAAAGGCGCCGGAGCCAATCTCGGCTTCGGCGCCTTCATCAAACAGCGCGTCTATGGTTTATAAGTCTTCGATAACCACCCGTCACTCTGAATCAAACGACATGTCACCCGAA
>USFU01000227.1 GCA_900554135.1 uncultured Collinsella sp.
CTTTGCCCCTTCCTTACCTAAGTTTACTCATCCATAAGGTAGTAGTGACCCAGTGCGTCGGCACCCAGGATGGCGTTGGCGACCATCTCGGGCGTCACCTCAAACGGCATGTTGCACATGGTGTCCTCGGGCGCGCACGCGGCCTCGGCAACAATCATGGCCTTCTCGCGCGTAACCTCGGCAACGCCAAGTTCCTTCATCGTGACCGGCAGGCCCAGCTCAATGCAGAAGCCCAAGACTTCCTCGAGCTTCTCGGTCGGGGCATCCTCGAGTACCAGCTGGACGATGGTGCCGAAGGCGACCTTCTCGCCGTGATACATGCTGTGGCACTCGGGCAGCATCGTCAGACCATTGTGGATGGCATGAGCAGCAGCAAGGCCCGAGCTCTCAAAGCCAATGCCCGAAAGCAGCGTATTGGCCTCGATGATATGCTCGACGGCAGGCGTCAACGCTCCCTTCTCCAGCGCAACCTTGGCCTTGACGCCGTCGGCCATAAGCGTCTCGTAGCAGAGCTTGGCAAGCGCCAGACCAGCCATGCCGCCCTTGCCGCCAGCGCAGGTGCCACCGTCGGCATCGTGCGTTGCCTGGGCCTCGAAATAGGTTGCGAGCGCATCGCCCATACCGGAAACCGTCAGGCGCACCGGGCTCGCCGCGATAACCGTCGTATCCATAAGGACAATATTGGGGTTTGCCTTAAGGAAGAGGTACTTGTCGAACTGGCCGTCATCGGTATAAAGCACCGAAAGCGCCGAGCACGGGGCATCGGTCGAAGCAATGGTGGGGCAAATGATAACCGGGGACTCCAGATAATAGGCGACGGCCTTCGCGGTGTCGAGGATCTTGCCGCCACCGACGCCGACGATGATGTCGCAACCGTTGTCGCGAGCGAGCGCAACCAGGCGATCGACCTCGCCCTTGGAGCACTCGCCGTTAAAGTCCTCAAACAGCAGCTCGGCCTTAGCCTCGGCAAAGCCGCCCTCGATCTTGGCACCGACGCGCTTCTTGCCCGAAGGCGTCACGATGACGAGGGCCTTAGCGCCAAGCGGCTCGACATAAGAGCCGAGCTTGGCCAGCTCGTCTGGGCCCTGAATGTACTTGCTGGGGCTATTGAAGATTGCAGCCATTTTTATCCCATTCTCTAATAATAAAAAAGAAAGGGGCTCCGTACGGATACGTGCGGAGCCCCTCGTTACGATAACAAGAGTCGATTAGAAATCGATGTCGGTGTCGTAGTAGCAGGCCTTGAGGATCTTCTCGAAGTCGGCAGCCTTGGTCTCACGCGGGTTCTCGGGCGTGCAGGCGTCCTGCTCGGCGTTCGCGGCGATCTCGGGGAGCTTGGCGAGGAACTCCTCCTCGGAAACCATCTGCGGGTTCTCGGCGTCGACCTTCACGCCACCATTCGCGTAATCCTTGATGGACTGCGGAATGTTGAGCTGGTCGTTGAGGTCGCGAATCTTCTGGACGAGCGCAGCGATGAGCTCCTCGTTGGTCTCGCCGGGAAGGTGCAGGATCTCCTTGGCCACGTAAGCGTAACGCTCGGCAGCACGCGGGTCCTTGGAGTTCCACTGGATGACCTTGCCCAGGTACATAGCATTAGCGGCACCGTGGATGATGTGGCCGTTCTCAAAGGCTGCACCGGTCTTGTGAGCCATGGAGTGAACGATGCCGAGCAGGCCCGAGGAGAAGGCGATACCGGCGATGCACTGAGCCTCGTGCATGTGCTGACGGGCCTCATGGTCGCCAGCATAGGACTTGGGCAGCCACTCGACGATCTCGCGGATGCCGTGCAGGGCGTTGGCATCGGTGAACATAGAGGCGCAGGTGGAAACGTAAGCCTCCATGCAGTGGGTCAGAGCGTCCATACCGGTGTGAGCGCACAGCTTGGCGGGCATGGTGTAGGTGAGCTCGGGGTCGACGATGGCGACATCAGGGGTGATGTTGAAGTCGGCCAGCGGGTACTTGATGCCCTTGGCGTAGTCGGTGATGACGGAGAAGGCAGTGACCTCGGTAGCGGTGCCGGAGGTAGAGGAGATGGCGCAGAAATGAGCCTTCTGACGCAGCTCGGGGAAGCTGAACGGCTGGATGATGTTATCGAAGGACTCCTCGGGATACTCGTAGAAGACCCACATGGCCTTAGCGGCATCGATGGGCGAGCCGCCGCCGATGGCGATAATCCAGTCGGGCTCGAACTCGCGCATGGCCTCGGCGCCCTTCATGACCGTCTCAATGGACGGGTCGGACTCGACGCCCTCGAACAGCTTGACCTCGAAACCGCCCTCTTTGAGGTCGGCCTCAACGTCCTGCAGGAACCCGCCGCGGCGCATAGAGCTGCCGCCAGAAACGATGATGGCCTTCTTGCCCTTGAGGTTCTTCACCTCGTGGCGAGCGCCCTCACC
>USFU01000228.1 GCA_900554135.1 uncultured Collinsella sp.
CCCACAAAGGTGCCGTCCTGCGCCACCAGAGCACCGGCGGCATATACGCGATGCGGAGCCGTGGCAAACGTCAGGTCGTTGAGTACCAGCAGGTCGGCACGCTTGCCCGGGGCAATGGCGCCACGCAGCTCGTGCGGGTCGCGACAGCCGTGGTCCAGGCCAAACGCCTCGGCCGTGGAAAGGGACGCCATAGAGATGGCGACCACGGGGTCAATACCGGCCTCGATAGCCACTCGGCAGGCGTTGTCGATCATACCGGTCGAAAGCGCATCGGAGGGAGCGCGGTCGTCGGTCGCAAAACAGCAGCGACGGGCGCGGGCGGGGTTTTCCAGCAGCATCGGCGACAGGTTGGCCAGGTCATGGCTGCACGTACCCTCGCGCAGCATCACGTACATGCCACGAGACAGCTTGTCGAGCGCCTCCTCGGGAATCGTCGACTCGTGGTCGGCGATAATGCCCGCTGCGGCATAGGCGTTGAGGTCCTTGCCGGCAACGAGCGGCGCATGGCCGTCGACCTGTTTGGACGGCGTCTGGTTGGCAGCATCGATACGAGCGCAGGTCTCGGGATCGGCCATAAAGACACCCGGCAGGTTCATCATCTCACCCAGGCCAAAGACATCGCCCGGATGCTCGGCGAAAAACGCCTGCGTATCGGCAGCGGTGATGACGGCACCGGCCTGCTCGTCGGGCAGCGCGGGCACGCACGAGGGCATCATGTATTTGATGGAAATGGGCGCGCGACGGCCGTCCTCGATCATAAAGCGCAGGCCGTTCAGGCCGGAAACGTTGGCGATCTCGTGGCTGTCGGCGATGGCAGTGGTGGTGCCGCGCGTCGCCGCCATGCGCGCATACTCGGCGGGACGGATGTTCGAGGACTCAATGTGCAGATGTCCGTCGATAAAGCCGGGGGCGAGATAGCGACCCTGGCAGTCAATGACCTCGGTCGCCTCGTAGGTGCCAGCGGCATCGTCGCGACCGTCGTAGAGCACGCCGACGATTACGCCATCCTTGACGGCAACGCTACCGGGCGCCACGCGCTGGCCATATACGTCGACAATCTGCGCATTGGTAAACAGCGTGTCGACGGGCACGCGGCCCTCGGCTGCATCGATCACGGACCTCATGACCTCAACGGACATACATACTCCTTTAACTGTAGAAATAACTGCGGAGCGGACGAGCCTTCACCGCAGCAAGCCAATAGCAATTGTATGCCCAAACGATGGGTCAACAATACGCCTCTCCGCTTAACGGCACCGCCAAATGATCCCTTGGGGACGGAGAAAAAAGTTGCGGTGGAATAGTTCCTGCCTGGGCGCCCGTATGGCATTTTTAGGAACTATTTCACCGCAACTCAAAAGGCCGCAGTCGGGAATCCCGGCTGCGGCCTTGTTGCACTTGTGAGGTCAACTTGCTCGTTAGACCAATTTAAAGCCCTTGCGCTTGCCTACGGAGAGGGTGTCGCCCAGCTTGAGTGCGCTCGGATCGATGTTGTAGCTCTTGGGAGCCACGGCCTTGCCGTTAATCTTGACGCCGCCGCCGTCGATATCGCGACGGGCCTGGCCGGCGCTCGCCGAAAGACCCAGGTCCTTGAGCAGGCCGGCGAGGTAGATCTGGCCCTCGTCGTTAACGGTCAGCTCAACGTGCTTCTCGGGGAAGTCGGCAAGCTGACCCTCCTTGAACACGCGGTCGAACTCGGCCTGAGCCTCGTCACCGGCACCGGCGCCGTGGTAGGTATCGCACAGGTCGCGGCCCAGCGCGCGCTTGAGCTCATAGGGATCGGCGGAACCGTCGGCCAGGGCAGCGTCGATCTTGTCGACCTCGGCCGGGGTGAGCGAGCTGGCAAGACGATAGTACTTGCCGATCATCTCGTCGGGAATAGACATGGTCTTGCCGAACATGTCCTTGGGAGCATCGGTCAGGCCAATGTAGTTGCCGTAGGACTTGGACATCTTGCGCACGCCATCGGTGCCCTCGAGCAGCGGCATGGTAAGCGCGATCTGCGGCTCCATGCCCATCTTCTCCATGAGCTCGCGACCAGCGAGCAGGTTGAAGAGCTGGTCGGTGCCGCCCATCTCCACGTCGGCCTTGATCTGAACGGAGTCGAAGGCCTGCATCACGGGGTACAGGAACTCGTGCAGGGCAATCGGCGTCTGGGACTGGTAGCGCTTGGTAAAGTCATCGCGCTCGAGGATGCGGGCGACGGTGAACTTGGAGCACACCTGCAGCAGGCCGGCCAGATCCATCGACAGGATCCAGTCGCCGTTGTGCACGATGGTGGTCTTCTCGGGATCCAGGATCTTCATGGCCTGGCTCACGTAGGTCTCGGCGTTGGCCTCGATCTGCTCCTGCGAAAGCTGCGGGCGGGT
>USFU01000229.1 GCA_900554135.1 uncultured Collinsella sp.
CCTCATCGTTGGCGAGCTCGACACTCACCGTACGACGGCTCGCCATCACCTTGACGCCGCACTTGTGCTCCAGATAGCCGTAGATAGAATCCGACGCGACCTCGGGGGTCAGGCCTTTGGCGATCGACTCCAGAAAATAGCCGTGGTCCACCTGGCGAGCGCTACCGTTAAGGCTACGGACGCGCACCACACGAATCAACTCCTCGCCCACCTTAAAGCCCAGGCGACGAGAGAGCTGCTCGGTGCAGACCAGATGTTCAAAGGACTTAACGTCCGTCGATGCAACGGCATTGTTGCGCTTTGCAAATTCGCCAAACGACTCGACTTCCTCGAGCGCGCCCAGCATATCGGTTTCGCCCTTGAGCCAAATAACGCGTACGCCCTTGCCGTGTATGGGCTGCACAAACATCTCGTCGGCCAGCATGCTCAAGGCGCGGCGGACGGTATTGCGCGTACAGTCGAACTCTGCGGTCAGCTCGGCTTCGGTTGGCAGCATCTCCTGAAACGCATAGGTCCCGTTAATGATGCGCGAACGGATCTCGCGGTAGATTCCTTCGTAAATCGCTTTTGGCATGGCTTCACCTCTAATGAATATGTATGGCTAGGCACGATAGCATTTCTTGGGGTTGTTTAAACCGTCTATCGGCAAAGCACGGATTATTTACCGTCGACGGTTCCCCCGACACCCAAATCGGACCGAATCAAAACCGTCAATGCGGCAAGCAGCCAGTCCTCTACAATGAGTTCATTGTTTAAACGTTCTTGCTCGCACAGCATGTTGCATCCGGAAGGCATATTATGCTGCAGAAAATCCAACGTTTTGGCGGAGCCATGTTCGCGCCCGCCATGCTCTTTTCCATATCGGGCCTTATGGTCGGCATCTCATCCCTCGCCACGACCGTAGACATTGTCGGCGATATGGCCACATATGGAACCCCCTGGTACATTTTCTGGAGTATCGTCCAGCGTGGATCGTGGACAGTCTTTAAACGTCTTCCGCTCCTGTTTGCCATCGCGCTGCCCATCGGCCTTGCCCAAAAGCAGCCGGCGCGTTGCTGCCTCGAGGCACTCGTCGCCTATTTTGCCTACTGCTTCTTTTTAAGCGAGATCATTAAGCTGAGCGGAGACAACCTTGGACTTAAGTACCCATCATCTTTAACCCCCGCTAGCGGCATCACCGTCATCGACGGCATCAAGACGCTCGACACCGGCATTATCGGCCCGCTTGTGGTGTCGGCAACCGTCGTCGCCATTCATGACCACTTCTACGATGCCAAGGTTCCCGATTGGCTCGGCACCTTCTCGGGATCCTCGCTGGTCTACCTCATCAGCTTCTTTGCCGTGCTCGCCCTTGCTATCGTCTCGGCCGCCATCGTGCCTTCCGTATACGCAGTGACTGAGACGCTGCGCCACGCGCTTGCGGGCGTCGGCCCCTTCGGCGTAGGCATCTTTGTCTTTTTAGAACGAGCACTCGAGCCCATGGGGCTGCACCACCTGCTCTACATGCCGATCTACTACGACAACCTGGTCATTAACGACGGCATCTACGCCACGTGGACCAATTTGCTCCCCATCCTCTCCCACAGCACGCGCCCCCTCAATGAGCTTGCGCCGTGGGCCGGTTTCACCGCCACCGGCTGGGTCAAGCTCTTTGGCCTTCCTGCCATCGCGGCTGCGTTCTACTCCACCGCAAAGCCCGAGCGCCGCGCCGGTCTCAAGGTCATCCTGGTTCCCGCCATTGTTGCCTCAGTGGTCTGCGGCGTCACCGAACCGCTCGAGTTTCTCTTTATGTTCACCCACCCCGGGCTCTTTTTGCTCTACGCCGTCCTCTCGTCTTGCCTCGCCATGGCTATGAACTTCTTTGGCGTCGTCGGCATCTTCTCGGGTGGCTTTATGGAAATGGCCGCTTTCAACTTTATCCCGCTCATGCGAACGCATGCCGGCTCCTATCTTTTGGCGCTCGAAATCGGACTCATCTTTAGCGTCATCTTCTTTCTGAGTTTTCGAGGTCTTATTCTGACCTTTGACCTTAAAACCCCAGGACGCGAGGACCACATCGCCAGCAACACGGCGCTCTCGCGCTTGACGGGAGACGACGTTGACGAAGAGTGCTCATCCGAAAACAGCGCTTCCGGCGGCCAGGCATCACAAGACCATCTGCTCGCCGAGCAGGTTGTGATGCTTCTGGGCGGCGTCTCCAACATTGTGGGCGCAACCAACTGCGCTACGCGGCTGCGCGTCGAAGTCGTGGACCCTTCCATCGTTGCAGATAACGCGTCGTTTGTCGCGGTGGGCGCCAAGGGCCTCATCATTACGGGCAAGACCGC
>USFU01000230.1 GCA_900554135.1 uncultured Collinsella sp.
GAGTCCAAAAAGAAGGGCTTCTTTGGCAAAAAGAAGAAGACCGAGGAGAAGAAGCACAACCTCAAGGTTACCGAGGACGGCGTGCTTGCGGTAGAGGACTTCAACCTCACCGTTCACGACCAGGAGTTTATCGTCCTCGTCGGCCCCTCTGGCTGCGGCAAGTCCACGACGATGCGCATGGTCGCCGGCCTGGAGGACATCACCTCGGGTGACGTGCTCATCGACGGCAAGCGCGTCAACGACGTCGCTCCCAAGGACCGCGACATCGCCATGGTGTTCCAGAGCTACGCCCTGTACCCCAACATGACGGTGTACGAGAACATGGCGTTTACGCTCGAGCTCAAGAAGGTCCCCAAGGACGAGATCGACCGCAAGGTTCGCTCCGCCGCCGAGATCCTGGGCATTACCGAGTACCTCGACCGCAAGCCCAAGGCGCTCTCCGGCGGTCAGCGTCAGCGTGTCGCCATCGGCCGCGCTATCGTGCGTGATCCCAAGGTCTTCTTGATGGACGAGCCGCTGTCCAACCTGGACGCCAAGCTGCGCAACCAGATGCGCGCCGAGCTCATTAAGCTGCGCCACGAGATCAAGGGCACCTTTATCTACGTTACCCACGACCAGACCGAGGCCATGACCCTCGGCGACCGTATTGTGGTCATGAAGGACGGCGTCGTCCAGCAGATCGCCACGCCGCAGGAGGTCTTCAACCATCCCGCGAACATCTTTGTCGCCGGCTTTATCGGCGTGCCGCAGATGAACTTCTTCGATGCCCAGCTGGTGCGCTCGGGCAACGGCTTCACCGTCAAGACCGAGGATATGAACGTGGCGCTCGCCCCCGAGACCTGCGCTCAGCTTGCTCTCAACTGGGACGGCGGCGACGTGAAGGAGATTACGGCCGGCGTGCGCCCCGAGCAGATTCTGCTTGCCGACAAGGGCGAGGAGGGTGCGCTCCAGGGTACCGTCGAGGTGACCGAGCTCATGGGTTCGACCGAGCATGTCCACGTGACCGCTCCCGATGGCCAGTTCGTCCTGATCATTCCCGTTGTCGACCTTGAGGCCAAGGGTGCGCTCAAGGCGGGCGACACCATCTGGTTCAAGTTCGAGAAGAACGCGACCCATCTCTTCGATAAGGTCTCTGGCAAGAACCTTATCTAGGCCCGACCCAATCAGGCCCTCCTTTTGGGCGACTGCGGTTTTGCCATCCTTTTGCCGCGGTCACATATAAGGCTCCCCTCCCGTCCGCTGGGCGAGAGGGGAGCCTTTCTTTGTGTTGGGGTTGTCCATCTACCAGTTTGTCTTGATCTGTAACAGGAGGAGGGCCAAAGTCGGTCTAGATGTTACAGATCGAGACAGCGTTGAGCTGCCTGTCCTTTCATCTCGATCTGTAACACGAAGGACTGATTTCGGCAGTTACCTGTTACAGATCGAGATCTTTTTAGCCGCCTTGCCCGTCTGTCTCGTTCTGTAACAGGTAGACCCAATTTTGCCGGCAAGATGTTACAGGCCGAGATTTTGGTCGAGGCAGGCCACGGGCAACACGCGGGCACAAAAGGCGGAGCCGTGTTGCCGCGACTCCGCCTTCAAGAGGATGGGTAAAGGAAACGAAATTAGCTCAGGTGCCAGATCTCGTCGTTGTACTGGGAGATCGTACGGTCGGACGAGAAGGTGCCGGCGTTGGCGATATTGATGAGCGCCTTGCGCATCCAGGCGTCCTGGTCCTCGTAGTCGGCCAGCACGCGCTCCTTGGTCTGGATGTATTCCTCAATGTCGAGCAGGGCCATAAACCAGTCCTTGCCCTTGATGTCGTCGTGCAGACGCTGCAGGCGCTCCGCGTTGCCGGTCGCCATAAAGGCGGGGTTGGTGATGAAGTCCACCAGCAGTTTAATGCCGGGCTTGCGGTAGAGCGCACCGGCGTTGTGGGTGCCGTCGGCGTAGAGCTTCTCGACCTGTTTGGACGAGGCGCCAAAGGTGTAGATGTTCTCGTCGCCGACGAGTTCGGCGATCTCCACATTGGCGCCGTCGAGCGTGCACAGGGTTAAAGCGCCGTTGAGCATGAACTTCATGTTGGAAGTGCCACTCGCCTCCTTGGAGGCCAGGCTGATTTGCTCGGAGATGTCAGCGGCGGGGATCACGCGCTCGGCGGCGGTGACGTTGTAGTTCTCGATCATGACAACCTGCAGGTAGGGAGCCACGTCGGGGTCGTTGGCTATCCACTGGGACAGCGTCAGGATTAGATGAATGATGTCTTGGGCGATGGTGTAGGCAGGTGCCGCCTTGCCGCCAAAGATGATGGTGACGGGGTGCTCGGGTTTATTGCCGTTCTT
>USFU01000231.1 GCA_900554135.1 uncultured Collinsella sp.
TCAAACTTGACGCCCATGTCCTCCAGGCCGTCAATCTCGCGCTTGACGACTGCCTTGGGCAGACGGAACTCGGGGATACCGTAGACCAGCACGCCGCCGCCGGTGAAGAAGGCCTCGAAGACGGTGACGTCAAAGCCGTTACGGGCGAGCTCGCCGGCGCAGGTGATGCCGGACGGGCCGGAGCCGACGACAGCGACCTTCTTGCCGTTCTTGGGGGCCATCTTGGGCGTGGAAGCGAGCTCGGGGCGGTCACCCAGGAAGCGCTCGAGCTGGCCGATGGCCACGGGCTCGGACTTCTTACCACGGATGCACTTGCCCTCGCACTGGTTCTCCTGCGGGCAGACGCGGCCGCAGATGGCGGGAAGCATGGAGTCCTCGCGGATGGTATCGAGAGCGCCGCCGAAGTCCTTCGCGCGGATCTGCTCGATAAAGCGGGGGATGTTGATGTTGACGGGGCAGCCCTCAACACAGAACGGCTTCTTGCAGTTGAGGCAGCGCTCGGCCTCGGCCAGCGCCATCTCCTCGGTGAAGCCCTTGTCGACGGGGCGGAAGTCGCAGGCGCGCTCGGCAGCCGGCTCCTCGTTATCGGGGGTGCGGGGCGACTTCATATCGGCAACGAAACGACCGTTAACTAGTGGCATGCGCAGCTCTTTTCCTCATAGGCCTTGAGGGACGCGCCCTCTTCGGAACGGTAAGCGGCCTGGCGGGCACGAAGGTCATCCCAGTCGACCAGGGTGGCATCGAAGTCGGGGCCGTCGACGCAAGCGAACTTGGTCACGCCGCCCACCTCGACGCGGCAGCAGCCGCACATGCCGGTGCCGTCAACCATGATGGGGTTGAGCGACGCGGTGATGGGAGTGTCGTACTTCTGGGCGGTGAGGGTCGAGAACTTCATCATCGGAACGGGGCCGACGCAGAAGACCTGGCTCACGGCCTTGTCCTGCAGCAGGCGCTCCAGCGGAGCGGTGACAACGCCCTGCTCGCCGTAGGAGCCGTCATCGGTGGTGATATGGATGTGGTCCTCGTCGAGGAGCTCGCGGAACTGGTCCTCCATGAGCAGGAGGTCCTTGGTGCGGGCGCCCATGATGGCGTGCACCTCGTGGCCGGTCTCGACCAGGTGCTTGGCGACCGGGAAGGCAATTGCCAGGCCGACGCCGCCGCCAATGACGGCGCAGGGGCCCTCGGCCATCTCGGTGGGAACGCCCAGCGGGCCCACGACGTCGCGCAGCGACTCGCCGGCCTCGTAGGTGGAAAGCATCTCGGTGGTCTTGCCGATCACCATGAAGATGAACTCGACCCAGCCCTCGTCACCGTTCCAACCAGCTAGGGTAAACGGGACGCGCTCGCCCGTCTCGTTGGCGCGAACCATGAGGAACTGTCCAGCGTGCGCATGCTTGGCGATTGCGGGCGCCTCGATGCGGAACTTGAACACCTTCTCCGAGAACTGCGTCTTCTCCAGGATCTTATACATAGAACCCCTCTCTTGTTAGGGCCGCCGAACCGTGCCTCCACGGAAATGGACGGTAGCCCGAGTAAAACCGTACGCGCACAGGCGTTGTGCAGACATACGGTGCAAATTATACCCTCATGGACATGCTGTTTACGTGTGTCTTCGGCGGTTGGGAAAAGGGTTTATCCACTTCGACCTACCAAATAGGGATAGGTTTATTTTGGTCGGTTTTATCAGGCAAAACGGCAAAGGGGGCCGGCCTCGGGTTGTGATGAGGCCGGCCCCCTTTGGGGTGTTATGCGTGTATGGCGGCGCGGGGTTTATTGCGATGCGGCCACCGGGGCGTTTCCGCAGATAAAACCTGCCAAAATAAACCTGTCCCTAAACGGTAAGTTTTAGTGCTTGCCGTTGGCGGAGGCGGCGCCGTTGACGTGGTCGCGGGCATAGATCACGCCGTGCACGATGGCCAGGCCGGCGGCGTCGGCCGCGCGGGCGCAGGTGTCCTGGAAATCCTCGGCCTCGCGGGCGCGCAGCTGCTTGAGCACATAGTCTGCCACGGCCATCTTGCCGGGAGGGTTGCCGATGCCGGTGCGGATGCGGCTAAAGTCGCGGCTGCCCATCTTGTCGATGATGGAGCGCAGGCCGTTGTGGCCAGCATGGCCGCCGCCCACCTTAACACGCACGTCGCCGGCGGGAATATCGAGCTCGTCGTGGATCACGAGTAGCTCCTCGGCCTTGATCTTGTACTCGCGGCAGAGCTTGGAGATGGGACCGCCTGAGGTATTCATGTACGACTGCGGCTTGACCAGTACAATCTGGCGCTTACCGCCCTCTTCCTCGGGATCGTTGATGTT
>USFU01000232.1 GCA_900554135.1 uncultured Collinsella sp.
GGCATTTGGCCCGTTACCCTGGCGACCGACGTGCTCAAGCCCGGTGGCTACGAGCGCTTTAGCCAGATGGCCGGCGAGTTTACCGATCTGGACGGCAAGCCGTTCGCGGGCGTCTCGCTCGAGGCCGTGACCGCGATCCAGACCGATTCGCTCACCAACCCGCTTTACAAGAAGCCGCTGCGCCCGCTGCCCGACCGCAAGGTCGCCGGCAAGAGCCCGCTCAACGACTGCTTCACCACGCCGTGCCGCACGAGCTGCCCCATCCAGCAGGACATTCCCGCCTACCTGGCGGCTGTTGACGAGGGCCGCTACGAGGACGCGCTCAACATCATCATCGAGCGCAACGCCCTGCCGTTCATCACCGGCACCATCTGCCCGCATCCCTGCGGCCGCGCCTGCGAGCGTGCATTCTACGAGCCCGAGGGCGCCCAGATTCGCGCCAGCAAGCTCAAGGCCGCCCGCGAGGCCATGACCGCCGTGCTGCCCAAGCTGCGCGCCCAGGCCATCGCCAACGACGGCGAGCGCAACGTTGCCGTTATCGGCGGCGGCCCTGCCGGTCTGGCGACGGCGTTCTTCCTGACGCGCGCCGGCGTGCCCGTCACCATCTTCGAGGCCCGCGACTCGCTCGGCGGCGTGGTCCGTCACGTGATCCCCGAGTTCCGTATTGCCAGCGACGATATCTCCCACGACGCCGAGCTCTGCCTGGCCTTTGGTGCCAAGGTGCAGCTCAACGCCCGCGTTGAGTCCATCGACGAGCTCAAGGCTCAAGGCTTTACCGACGTGGTCGTGGCCACCGGTGCCTGGATGCCCGGCTCTGCGGGCCTGGGCGAGGGTGCCGAGCTCGACGTGCTGGAGTTCCTCGAGGCCGCCAAGAAGGGCGAGAAACTCGAGCTGGGCGAGGACGTCGTAGTCATTGGCGCCGGCAACACCGCCATGGACGCCGCCCGCGTGGCCAAGTGCCTGGCTGGCGTGAAGAACGTGCGCCTGGTGTATCGCCGCACCAAGAAGCAGATGCCCGCCGACGAGGAAGAGCTCGATCTTGCTCTTGCCGACGGCGTTGAGTTCTGCGAGCTGCTGGCGCCCAAGGCACTCAACGGCGCCGTGCTGACCTGCGACGTTATGGAGCTTGGCGAGCCGGATGCAAGCGGCCGCCGCAGCCCCGTCGCCACGGGCGAGACCGTCGAGCTTCCCGCCACCACGGTGATCTGCGCCGTGGGCGAGGGCATCGATGCCAGCCTGTACGATGCCGCGGGCGTCGAGCACGACCGTCGCGGCCGCCTTGCCGCCACCTCCACCGGCGTCGAGGGCGTCTGGGCTGCGGGCGACTGCCGTCGCGGTCCTGCCACCGTGGTTGAGGCTATTGCCGACGCCGCCGAGGTCGCCCGTGCCATCGCCGGCGTGGACTTTAACAAGTACGCCGACTGCAACGAGCAGGCCGGTCGCGAGGACACCTGCTACGAGCGCAAGGGATCGCTGTGCCGCGACAAGCGCAACTGCACCAAGACCCGCTGCCTGGGCTGCGGCTCGGTGTGCGAGGTCTGCTGCGACGTGTGCCCCAACCGCGCCAACGTTGCCATTAAGGTGCCGGGCCTGGCCAAGCATCAGGTCGTCCACGTCGACGGCATGTGCAACGAGTGCGGCAACTGCGCCGTGTTCTGCCCCTACCAGGAGGGTCGTCCCTACAAGGACAAGCTCACCCTGTTCTGGAGCGAGCAGGACATGGAGAACTCCGAGAACGAGGGCTTCCTGGCCGTGGACGAGGATCACTTTAAGGTCCGCGTCGCCGGCACAGTCCGCACCGTCTCGGTCGATGCCGTCAACACCGGCCTTCCCGAGGCCGTCCGCCTGACCATCAGGGCTGTGCGCGACAACTATTCGTACCTTCTTAAGAAATAGGCGAGTCTCTTATGGCCAAATCCATTCAACATAACGTGGCCTACGTTGCCTGCGGAAGCGGCTGTGCCTCCGCAGGCGGCGACGCCCGCTGCAGCGAAGGCTGCATTGGCTGTGGCGCCTGCGTCACGGCCTGCCCCCACGGCGCCATTGCGCTGGTCGATGGCATCGCCCGCGTTGATCGCTCCAAGTGCACGGGCTGTGGCCTGTGCGGCATGGCGTGCCCGCAGCGCGTGATTGCCTTCGTTCCCGGCTACCAGAACATTCTGGTGCGCTGTAACAACACCGACAAGGGCGCCATTGCGCGCAAGATCTGCGACACGAGCTGCATCGGTTGCGGCATGTGCGCCAAAAAGTGCCCTGCCGGCGCTATCCGCATCGAGGACAACTGCGC
>USFU01000233.1 GCA_900554135.1 uncultured Collinsella sp.
TTGTTCATTGTGCCGAGTTCCATGGGTGCCACCGTCAGCGCGCTCACGGCGCAAAACGCCGGCGCGGGCAAGGGCGATCGTGCACGTCAGGTGCTCAAAGATGCCATGACAATCTCGGTAGTGTATGGCTGCCTGATCACAGCGCTGATGTGGCTGGTGGCACCGGCGTTTATCGGCTTTTTTGCCAAGGACGCCGCGGTGGTCGCCGCCGGCACCGGCTATATGCGCAGCTACATTTTCGACGCGATTTTTGCCGGCATCCACATTTGCTTTAGCGGCTTTTTCGCTGCATACGGCAAGAGCTACATCGGCTTTGCGCACAACGTGCTGGCCGTGGCGCTCATTCGCGTGCCCGGCGCGTGGCTGCTGTCGAACGCCTATTCCGATACATTGTTTCCCATGGGTATCGCCTCGCCGTGCGGATCAATTCTATCGGTGGTTATTTGCGTGATGGCATTTACCGTGCTCAACCGCCGCGGAGCTTTTGACAAACTGATGGCGTAGCGGATCGCTCGCGTCGTACGGCTTCGGCGCCCCTTTCCCGCCCATTGAAAGGAGCGGTCCCATGACCGACTCGCCAACCGAATATACCGAGGGCCTGCTCCGCATTGGCGAGGTGGCGCGCCTGTTTAACCTGAGCGTGGGAACGCTACGTCATTACGAGCAGATGGGATTGCTGGACCCGGCGCACATCGATTCGGCGAGTGGATACCGCTACTACGGATCTCGGCAGCTCTCCACCCTCAACACCATCAGCCACCTGCGTGTTCTCGACTTGCCGCTCGCACAAATCCGCAAGTTTGTGACCACGCGCGATGTGGACCTCATGCAGCGACAGCTGGCTCAGCAGCAGGAGCTCATCGAGCGCAAGCGCCGCGAGCTGGAGCGCGTGTCGCGCAAGATCGATAACCGACTTGCGCTGCTGCACGATGCCTTGAACACCGAGCTCGATACCATTTGCACAATCGATGCGCCCGAGCTTCGCTGTGCCGTGTTGCGCGAACGCGTCAACCCTACCGACGCCTATGCGCTGGAGTGGCAGATTCGTCAATTGCAGAAGGGCCAACACGAAACCTTTGTCTTTCTGGGCAACTTGGGCGTTGGGATTAGCGCCGAGCGCCTGGCCGCCGGCGACTTTGATGGCTACGACGAGGTCTTTCTGCTGCTCGATGACACCGATGAGTACTTGGGCGACGTCGAGACGCGACCCGCCGCGCACTGCCTGACCATAAGCTTTCGCGGCACGCACGGACAAGCGGCCCCGCGCTATGAGCAGCTGCTCGGCTATATGCGCGAACATAACCTGACGTCCGCCGGTCCATCGCGCGAGATCGCCCTGATCGATGACATCATCAGCGACGATCCTGCGACCTATGTGACGCAGATCACGGTGCCGGTTGCCCCAGCAAAGTAAGAACTGCCCGGAAGGCATCGTGCTTCCGGGCGGTTCTTCAATTTGACTATCGATGCCTTAAGCCTGGGGCACCTGACCAGTAGCCAAGATCTGCTCGAGTGCGTCCTCGTCCAGCACGGGTACACCCAGCTGTTCGGCCTTGGTGAGCTTGGAGCCTGCCTTGGGGCCGGCGACCAGGTAGCTCGTCTTCTTTGACACACTGCCCGAAACCTTGGCGCCGAGTACCTTGAGCGCCGCACCTGCCTCGTCGCGCGTGCGGTTGACGAGCGTGCCGGTGAGCACGAAGGTCAGACCCGCGAGTGGCTGTGCGTCGGCGAGCTCGCCTGCCACGCCAGCGTCGGCTGCGGCTTGCGCGTGCGCGGCGCTCAAATCGACCTCGAGCGACAGGCCCGCCTGGCGCAGGCGCTCCAGCACGGCAAGGTTCTCGGGCACGGCCAGGAACTGCTTGACGCTCGCCGCAATCTTAGGACCGATGCCCTCGCACTCGGCGATGTCCTCTTCACTCGCCAAGACGAGCTTGTCAATCGACAGGAATCGCTCGGCGATGACCTCGCCCACGCTCTTGCCCACGTGGCGGATGCCCAGGGCAAACAGCACGCGACCGAGCGGCTGGCTCTTGGACTTGTTGAGCTCGGCGATGATTTTCTCGGCCGTCTTGAGGCCTACCGGAATGGGGTCACCCTTCTTGACGCCCTTTTTGCTGTTGGAGCTGGCATAGGTGCGCCCCGTGTCCAGTCCGGCGATGTCATCAACCGTGAGCTGGTAGAAGTCCGCGACATCGTGGATCAGACCGGCGGCGATCATCTTGTCGACGATCTCGTCGCCCAGGCCGTCGACGTCCATGCAGCCGCGGCTCACCCAGTGGAG
>USFU01000234.1 GCA_900554135.1 uncultured Collinsella sp.
CGTCGCTTACCAGGAAGTAGTCGATGCGCCAGCCTGCGTTGTTCTTGCGGGCATTAAAGCGGTAGCTCCACCAGCTGTAGACGCCCTCGACGTCGGGGTTTGCCGAGCGCCAGGTATCGGTAAAACCGGCGTCGAGCAGCTCGGTAAACTTGTCGCGCTCCTCGTCCGAAAAGCCGGCGTTGCCGCGGTTGGACTTGGGGTTCTTAAGGTCGATCTCCTCGTGCGCCACGTTAAAGTCGCCGCAGGTTACGACGGGCTTGCCGGTTTCGCGCTCAAGCGCGCTCAAAAAGCCGCGATAGGCATCGTCCCAGGCCATGCGCACGTCGATGCGGGCGAGTTCGTTTTGGGCGTTGGGCGTGTAGACGTCGACAAACCAAAACTTGTCGAACTCGAGCGCGCAGACGCGGCCCTCGGTTGCGGCTTGGGCGACGAGCTCGACCGCCTCGCCCTCGTCGGCGTAGGGCAGTAGTGCATCGGCGCGCAGTACGCGCAGCGGTTCCTTGCGGCTAAAGACCGCGGTGCCCGAGTAACCCTTGCGCTCGGCGTAGCTCCAGGTTTGGTGATAGCCGGGCAGGTCGATATCGACCTGACCCTCCTGCAGCTTGGTCTCTTGCAGCGCCAAGATATCGACATTGAGCTCCTGTGCGATCTGGATAAAGCTCGGGTCTTTTTTGAGCACGGCGCGCAGGCCGTTGACGTTCCACGAGGCGAAAGTGTAAGTCTGAGGCATGGTGTCCTTTCGACGGGGTTGGCAGGCTTAAGATTAGCGCAACAAGAGCGGGGCGGAGTCCGCGAGTGATAGTGCGAACGCCGCCGTCCCGGAGACACGGACGGAGGACTTACATGACGCAGGCAATATCGGACCCCAAACAGGCCTCCGCCGCGCTGGCGGAGCTGTTCGAAACCCATAGCCACGTGGTCTTCTTTGGCGGCGCGGGCGTTTCCACGGCAAGCGGCATTCCCGATTTTCGCAGCGTGGACGGTCTGTATCACCGGCGGTTTTCCTATCCGCCCGAGACTATGCTCTCGCACAGCTTCTACGAGGCGCATCCGGCGGAGTTTTTCGACTTCTACCGGACCAAGATGATCGCCCCTAACGCCAAGCCTAACCACTGCCACGCCAAGCTGGCGGAGCTGGAGCGCGCCGGCAAGCTCGACGCCGTGGTGACGCAAAATATCGACGGCTTGCATCAGGCGGCCGGATCGCAGCGCGTGTTCGAGCTGCACGGCTCGGTTCACCGCAATATCTGCCAGACGTGCGGCGCGGTCTACAGCGCCGAGTGGATTTGCGCGCGCGAGCACGAGGATGCCGCGGGCGTGCCCGTGTGCCCTGCGTGCGGCGGTCGCATCAAGCCCGATGTGGTTCTCTACGAAGAGCCGCTCGATGAGCGTGTGCTTACCGGCGCCGTCGCTGCCATCGCCGCAGCCGACGCCCTCATTGTGGGCGGGACCTCGCTCGTGGTGTATCCGGCGGCGGGCCTCACGCGTTACTTTACTGGCGATACGCTGGCCATTTGCAATTTGGCGCCCACCGATCAGGATGCAAATGCCGACCTGCTGATTTCTTGCGACATCGCGGCCGCGTTTGCGTTCTAGCCCGCGCGCGCGGATACAATAGAAAGACTGATTGCAAAGCGACCCCGCCGCCAGCGCCCGAGCGCGGCGGCGTGGGCATTTTAGGAGGATGTTCATGGCGAACGACAGCAAGACATGGCGGTGCGGAAAGTACGAGCTCAGCTTTGACCGTCCGCGCATCATGGGCGTCCTCAACGTGACGCCCGATTCGTTTAGCGACGGCGGTGAGCACTTTGACCCGGACGCCGCCATTGAGTACGGTTTGGCGATGCTCGACGCCGGTGCCGATATCATCGACGTGGGCGGCGAGTCCACGCGCCCCGGTTTTACGCCGGTCAACCCCGACGAGGAGGCACGCCGCGTGCTGCCCGTCGTGCGCGCGCTGGCCAAGGAGGGCGCCATCGTCTCGATTGACACGCGCCATGTGGCGGTTGCCAAGGCGGCTGTGCGCTGCGGTGCTTCGATTGTCAACGACGTGACCGGCTTCACCGATCCCAAGATGGTCGAGTTTGTTAAGACGAGCACCTGTGGCGTCATCGTAATGCATGCCGGCGAGGTCGCCGCGCCCGCCCGCACGCACGCGACGGTGCAGCTCGATACCTCGGCTGCGGCGTTTGTTGCCGAGAAGGCGCGCGAAGCGGCTGCCGAGGCCGCGCGCGAGGCCGAGAAGCCGGCCCGTCGCCGTCGCGGCAAG
>USFU01000235.1 GCA_900554135.1 uncultured Collinsella sp.
TGCGCGAAGCAAAAAAGAACCCGCCACCGGATGTGTCGGTGGCGGGTGTTGTTACCCGAAGGGATTGTACCCGATGGGAAAGGTTTAGGCGAAGTAGGCTACGCCGCTCTCAAAGATAGGCATGAACTTGTCGCCGGGGACATGCTCAGGCACGTTGCGGTACAGGTTGTCGCCGCGGCGCTCGGCGTGGCCCATCTTGCCCAGGACGCGGCCGTCGGGGCTCGTGATGCCCTCGATGGCGAGTGCGGAGCCGTTGGGGTTGACGGAAAGATCCATGCTGGGCTTGCCGTCCTCGCCCACGTACTGCGTGGCGACCTGGCCGTTGGCGATCAGCTGGGCGAGCACCTCGTCGTTGGCGACAAAGCGGCCCTCGCCGTGGCTGATGGCGACGGTGTAGGGGTCGTCGAGGCTGCACTGCGACAGCCACGGGGACAGGTTGGACGAGATACGGGTGCGCACCAGGCGGCTCTGATGGCGGCCGATGGTGTTAAAGGTCAGCGTGGGTGCATCCGGCGTGGCATCGACGATGTCGCCGTAGGGCACCAGGCCGAGCTTGACCAGAGCCTGGAAGCCGTTGCAGATGCCCAGCATCAGGCCGTCGCGGGCCTTGAGCAGGTCGCGGACTGCCTCGGTGACCTCGGGAGCGCGGAAGAACGCCGTGATGAACTTGGCGGAGCCGTCGGGCTCGTCACCGCCCGAGAAGCCGCCGGGGATCATGACAATCTGGCTCTCGCGGATGCGGCGGGCGAGCTCGTGGGTGCTCTCGGCGACGGCCTCGGGCGTGAGGTTGTTGATCACGAAGGTGTCGGCCTCGGCACCGGCTGCGCGGAAGGCGCGGGCGCTGTCGTACTCGCAGTTGTTGCCGGGGAACACGGGGATGATCACGCGCGGGCGGGCGATCTTGGCGCCGCCGTACACGTGGATGTCCTTGGCGCGGAAGTCGATGGTCTCGACCTCGGGGGTCTCGCCGGCGCTGCGGTAGGCGAAGACGCCCTCGATGCCGCTCTCCCAGGCCTCCTGGAGCTCGGCGAGCTCGATGACCTCGGAGCCGGTGTCGATGACATAGCCCTCGACGGTGGTACCCAGGGGCTCGACGACAACGCCGTCGGCGACCTCGGGCAGCTCGGCGTCCTCGGCGAGCTCGACGATAAAGCTGCCGTAGAGCGGGGTGAAGAGGCTCTCCACGTCCACGTCCTCGGCAAGCTCGATACCGATCTGGTTGCCGACGCACATCTTAAAAAGGCTCTCGGCGCCGCAGCCGTAGCCGGGCGTGGAGACGGCCAGGGCGTCGCCGTTGGCGGTGAGCGCCTCGACGGCGTCAAACGCGGCGAGCAGCTGCTGAGCGTCGGGGCGGTAGTCCTCGCCGTAGGTGGCGGGGGCGATGCGGACGACGCGATGCGTCAGACCCTTGAACTCGGGCGAGACGGCACGGGCGGCCTTACCCACGGCCACAGCGAAGCTGATCAGAGTCGGCGGAACGTTGAGCTCGCCGGCCTCGTCCTCAAACGAGCCGCTCATAGAGTCCTTGCCGCCGATGGCACCGGCACCCAGATCGACCTGGGCCATAAGGGCGCCCAGGACGGCTGCCATGGGCTTGCCCCAGCGCTCGGCCTCGGTGCGCAGACGCTCGAAGTACTCCTGGAAGGAGAGATAGGCGCGCTTGTGCTCAAAGCCGGCGGCCACGAGCTTGGCGATGGACTCAACCACGGACAGGTAGGCGCCAGCAAACTGGTCGGCCTCCATCAGGTAGGGGTTGAAGCCCCATGCCATGGCGCTTGCCGTGGTGGTCTCGCCGTCCACGGGGAACTTGGCAACCATGGCCGAGCTCGGGGTGAGCTGCGTCTTGCCGCCAAAGGGCATAAGCACGGTTGCGGCACCGATGGTGGAGTCGAAGCGCTCGGAAAGGCCCTTGTTGGAGGCAACGTTGAGGTCGGTGACAAGCGAGGTCATGCGCTCGGCAAGCGTGGTGCCGGCCCAGCTGGGCTGCCACACGCTGCGGGCGCACACGTGGGCGACCTGGTGCTTGGGCGCGCCGTTGGAGTTGAGGAACTCGCGGGATAGGTCGACGATGGCGACACCGTTCCAGGCCATGCGCATGCGCGGCTCGGCGGTAACCTCGGCGATAACGGTCGCCTCCAGGTTCTCCTCGGCGGCGTAGCCCATGAACTCCTCGACGTCACCGTCGGCGACGGCGCAGGCCATGCGCTCCTGGGACTCGGAGATGGC
>USFU01000236.1 GCA_900554135.1 uncultured Collinsella sp.
GCCGATAACTCCGACGAGGTGCTCAAGATCTGGGACGAGGTCAAGCTTGCCGAGAAGGCTGCCAAGGACAAGGCCGTGGCAGCGGGCGAGGCTGCGCCCGAGGGCCTGCTCGACGGCGTGCCTACGCACCTGCCGGCGCTGATGCAGGCTCAGAAGGTGTCGCGCAAGGCGGCTGCCGTGGGCTTTGAGTGGGAGACGGTCCAGGATGTGTGGGACGAGGTTGCCGAGGAGCGTGCCGAGTTTGAGGCCGAGGCTCCCGGCTCGCCCGAGCGCGAGATGGAGTTTGGCGACCTGCTCTTTGCCCTGGTCAACGTTGCGCGCAAGGAGGGCATCGACGCCGAGAGCGCCCTGCGCGCGAGCACGGCCAAGTTCCGCCGTCGCTGGGCTGCGATGGAGCAGATGGCGGCCAACGCCCATGTGGATCTGGCTGAGCTTTCGTCCCATGGTCTCAATGACCTGTGGGATGCCGCAAAGGCAGAGGAGTAAGACTGCGGGAGCGACGAGCCGGCACGCCTCGTCGCTCCCGCTAAATTTTTCGAAAAACAAGTGTATCCCTCGGCTAACTTAGGGCATAATGCAAAAAGTGCGACATGGCTAACTTACGGAGGCACACCGACGGTGCATGGTCAGCCGGTCGCCAAGCATTCAACCCGTTTCCAAGTGAGAGGGAGACAACATGAGCGATATTTTGGATGTTTACGGTCGCGAGGTGCTCGACAGCCGCGGCAACCCCACCGTCGAGGTCGAGGTCGTGCTCGAGGACGGCAGTTTCGGTCGCGCGATGGTGCCTTCGGGCGCTTCGACCGGCGCTTTCGAAGCCTGCGAGCTGCGCGATGGCGACAAGGGTCGCTACCTGGGCAAGGGCGTCTCGCAGGCCGTCGAGCACGTCAACAATGAGTGCGCCGATGCCGTCGTGGGCCTCGATGCCTTCGATCAGCGCGCCGTCGATGCCGCGCTAATCGCCGCGGACGGTACCCCCAACAAGACCAAGCTCGGCGCTAACGCCATTCTGGGCGTGTCGCTGGCCGTCGCCCGCGCCGCTGCCGAGTCGGCGGGTCTTTCACTGTACCAGTACCTGGGCGGCGTCAACGCCCATCTGCTGCCCACGCCTATGATGAACATCCTCAACGGCGGCGTGCATGCCGACAACAACGTCGACTTCCAGGAGTTCATGATCATGCCGGTGGGCGCCCCGAGCTTTGCCGAGGGCCTGCGTTGGTGCGCCGAGGTCTATCACACCCTCAAGGGCGTGCTGCACGAGGCAGGCCTGGGCGGCGGCGTGGGCGACGAGGGTGGCTTTGCCCCCAACCTCAAGACCAATGCCGAGCCGTTCGAGTACATCACCAAGGCCGTGGAGAAGGCCGGCTTTAAGCCCGGCGTCGACTTCATGTACGCCATGGATCCGGCCTCGACCGAGTTCTACAACGCCGAAACCGGCATGTACGAGCTCAAGGGCGAGGGTGTTGAGTACACGAGTGCCCAGATGGTCGATTACTGGGAGAAGCTCGTCGACACCTATCCCATCATCTCCATCGAGGACGGCATGGCCGAGGAGGACTGGGACGGCTGGGTCGAGTTGACCCGCCGCATTGGCAACAAGGTGCAGTTGGTGGGCGACGACTTGTTCGTCACCAACACCGAGCGCCTCAAGAAGGGCATCGAGCTGGGTGCCGCCAACGCGATCCTGGTCAAGGTCAACCAGATCGGCACGCTCACCGAGTCGCTCGAGGCCATCGAGACCGCCAAGGAGGCCGGTTACGCCTGCATCGTGAGTCACCGCTCCGGCGAGACCGAGGACTCCACGATCGCCGACCTGGTCGTGGGCGTCAACGCCGGCCAGATCAAGTCGGGCGCCCCGTGCCGCAGCGACCGTATCGCCAAGTACAACCAGCTCATCCGCATCGAGGACGAGCTCGAGGGCAGCGCGCGCTACGCCGGCAAGGCCGCGTTCTACAACATTCGCTAAACAAGTGGCGCTCGCGGGGGCGGGGTTGACTCGGCTCCGCTCCACTTCTGATGGCCGCCATTGGGCGCTGGGCCGTGTGGCTCAGCGCCTTTTTTATGTCGAGCAAAGGCCGCCGAAGGCGTTGCGCGCGCTCGTGCTATAACTAGAATACTTAGCGCAAACAAACCTCAACCGCACAAGGCGCACATGGATCAGATTTACGACAACAGGTACTATTCCGCCGGTTCGCG
>USFU01000237.1 GCA_900554135.1 uncultured Collinsella sp.
GGCTCGCTCACGGTAAGGTCCGCTGCGGTGACACCGTCGGCCAAAACATTATTGGCCCAGTAGTGCGGGGCCTCCATATCAAACCCGGGCACGCTCTGTTGCAGGTAGTCGGCCGTGCTCGTCTCGAGCTTCATCAGGTCGCCCAGGCAGGCGTCGACGGGCGTGTCCGCCAAAATGATGGCGAGCAGCTGGGCATCGACGGCCAGCGCATCGATGCGGACGATCTTGAGCAGCTCATCACGCATATCGTCGAACAGGCGGTTGCGCGTCTGCTCAAACTCCTCGTCGCTGCCCATGTCCTCGATGCGATGGAGCTCGTCGAGCAGGTGGCGATGAACACCGGCATAGGACAGCAGCGCCTGAGCATGCTCGGACTGCGCATACTTTTGGGGATTCGCGCTAATGTCGTTATGGACAAGCTCGCGTGCTGCATCGGTGAGCTCGGGGTGCGACGCCAGATAGGTGCGCTCCAGGTAGGCGGGGATGTAGACGCTCGGATCCATTAGAGGTCCCCTCCCTTAAATGGAAGCCCCTGCTCGGCCGCGCGCAGGATGCGCTCGTCGATCTGGGAACGCACGATGTCGTTGGTGGCGACCCAGGCGGCAAAGCTGGCGTTGTCGGGGGCGCCCAGGCCCTCCTGCAGTACCGGCGTCGCCTCGGACAGCGCAAGGACGAGCTCGTCGGTGGAGCCCACACCCACGTTGACGCGGGCATAGACGCCATCGGGAAACTCGGTTTGGAAGTAGAGTGCCTCGGCCGCGTGCGGGCACGAGCGTGCGAGGATGCGCAAATAGTGTTCGGCACCCTCGTAGTCCAGCTCGCGCCAGGCCGCGCTCATCAGTGCGATGAGCGTCCACGGGTCCAAGTCGCGCTCCGCATCTTTGGGGCGGCGGCGCAGCGGCGTGTTGGCAAGATAGGGCACGGAGTGAGCGGAGCGAAAGCGCTTGAGCTCCTCGGCGGGGTATTCGAGCTTTGCCATGGCGAGCATCGCGGTGTGGCGGACACCGGCGGGGTCGTTGGGCGCAAAGTCCAAGCTGCGATTTGCGGCTTCGAGCGACATGCGATAGCGGCCGCTAATGAGGGCGCGCGATGCCAAGGCGGCAAGCCAGCGCAGATAGGGGCGGCGCGTAAGGTCGCCTGCGGCCTCGCGCTCGTAGGGGTCCTGCGCCGAGGCGATCTTGAGCGCCAGATCGTGCTCCACCTCGTCGCACTTGGACACCAGATACTGCACGTATTCCTCGTTGGATTCGGCGGTGAGCGCCGTCAGCATGCGCTGGGCATCCCAGTTGGCCGGATCGAGTGCGGCTGCCTCGCGGAGCATGTTCTCGGCAGCTGCCTCTTCCTGCTCTGCCTGGGTATCGTCAGGGATAAAGGGAATGCGGTAGTCGACGGCCTCGACCACCTTGGCAATGAGGTGCCCGGCGCGGTCGCGGTCGTGCACGATGAGCGGTGCGGGGTTGCGGGTGAATTGTTCCATCAGACGCTCTACGGCGGCAGCGTCGGTGAGCGGGATATTGTCGCGGCGCAAGGCCTCAAGAACGAGGCGATGGCAATCCTCTTGAATGGGATCGAATGCCATGGGGCCTCCTTTGCTGCGGTTAGGGTTCAAATGTTTCTATATAAGGTTCTAGTTTACCCGCATGTGGCACACCGGGGGTGCCGCACTTGGACTTGCACCTTTGCACCACGAAGACGGATGTCGCACAAATGTCGGCACCCTGGACGACCGAGTGGTATCACGGTGCCGCAAACGGTCGATTTTTGGCGGCGAACGGTGCATATTTTGGAGGGGCACAGTCCTGCCCAGGATATGTAGTCAACCTTGATAAAACGTTTGCCCAGCTTGGGAGTATGAATGCCGCACAAGGATCTTCAGGGATAGAAAAAACGTTTCATCATTGGCGGCTTTAGGTGAATAACTGACCAACCAGAACGGTAAAATAGTGTTTGTCTGAGCGTTGAGACGTTTAGACATCGCGCATTGTCATCGCCGGCAACGCGCAAACCGGTCCTAACGGAGCCAATTGGGTGCTCCGTTATATACGCAAGTCTAAGAGGGGCTTGTTTAGGAGGCACAGTATGGGACGTTTTACCAATCCTCGCGATCTGTACTTTGGTGAGGGCGCTCGCCACGAGGTGAAGAACCTCAAGGGCAAGAAGGCCATCATCGTTTCTGGCGGCAGCTCTATGCG
>USFU01000238.1 GCA_900554135.1 uncultured Collinsella sp.
TCGGCGAAGTTCTCGATAATGCCGTTGTGGACGATGGCGATGCGACCGTCGCAGCTGGTGTGGGGATGAGCGTTAACGACGGAAGGCTTGCCGTGAGTGGCCCAACGGGTGTGACCGATACCGCAGGTTGCGTCGCTATCGATATTGGAAAGCTCGCTCTCCAGACCCGCGACCTTACCCACGCGGCGGATAACGTCGAGATGCGCCGCGGCGCCCTCGCCCACCTCGAGCGCGACGCCCGAGGAGTCATAACCGCGATACTCCATGCGCTTAAGGCCTGTGACCAGGATGTTCTTTGCAATATCAGAGCCGGTGTAGCCGACAATTCCGCACATAGGATAAATCCCTTCGTTCGCGTGACTGCAAGACGTCCACGCACGGGAGGCGCTGAGACGTATAACGTTCGAGTATTGTACTCACGCAAGCGCAAGCTGATATACCAGAAGTGGTATCTCAACTTAGATACCACTCGATGCACACATGCCCAAACCACCACGATGGGGACAGGCGCCTTTGTGGTGGCCTGGGCTCCAGCGTTTGCCCAGATAAAACCTGCCAAAATAAACCTGTCCCTAATTGGCAGGTTTTGACACCTCGGAGGCGGGCGATGCTACAATCTGGCTTGTACTTGAAACGCATCAAAGGGGCCGCTATGGCAAAGGTAAAAATCAGCGACGTCGCGCGCGAGGCCGGGGTTTCGTTGGGTACGGTTTCCAACGCGCTCAACCATCCCGAAAAGCTGCGCCCCGAGACCCTCAAGCTCATTAACGAGACCATCAATCGCCTTGGCTACCTGCCCAACCAAAGCGCTCGTCAGCTCGCGGGCGGCGCCACCAAGTCCTTTGGCCTGGTGCTCCCCCGTCTCGATCACGGCTTTTCGCTCCAAATTGCCAGCGGTGCCCATAACGAGGCCCGAAAGCACGGTTACGACCTGCTCATCGCCAACGCCGATAACGACGATATTCTCCAGGACCATTACCTGCGCTACTTTATGGGCACCCAGATGTCCGGCGTCATGGTTCAGCCCATGGCATCCCCCGACTGGCACCCCGCTATGACCAAGATGCCCGTGCCGATTGTCCACCTGGACATCCATTGCTCCGAGCCCGGCTACTACGTAGCGGCCGACAACGAGGCACAGGGGCGCATTATCGCCGAGCTCGCCATCGCCCGCGGCGCGCGCCATATCACCGTTGTGGGTAGAGCGGCATTCATGCAGCTCACTCTGCGCGTACTTGGCATTCACAAGGCCCTCGCCCTGCATCCCGATATCAAAATTGAAGTCATTGACGCCGGAGAGTGGAATACCGCAGCCGACGGCTACAGCATTGGAGCTCAGATCGCCGGGCGCCCTGCCAACGAACGCCCCGATTTTGTCGTCGGCCTGACCGACGTGTTGGCCTCGGGCGTTATCTCGGCATTGGTCGACAAAGGCATCTCCGTCCCCGAGCAGGTTCGCGTAGCCGGCTGTGACGGCAACCCACTCGCTTGGAGCGGATCGGTCCCGCTCACTACGGTAGCGCCCCCGGGCTACGAGATTGGCCGCAAGGGTGTCCAACTGCTCATGGAGCAAATCGAGAACAAGGTCCCGACAAAGACCAAGCATATCCGCGTCGGCTCTGCAGCGCGCACCGTCACCGCAGCCACCACCGCGGAGGACATCAACCGCCAAGAACTGGTACGTCCGTTCCTACTGGAGCGCGCCAGCACCCAGGCAAGCACCCAGACCGACGCTACGGCCATCAACCTCGGCGCGTATCTATAGCACGCCCGCAAGTATGCTAAGTCGCCGTTTAAGCAAAAGGGGCCCGACCATTGCCGGGCCCCTTTTGCTTAAACGCAAAGACGGTCAATCGCGCGCTTCAACGCCGCAATTGTCTAGCGTACGGCCTTGACCGCCGCCGCCAGATCGAACAACGTGTCGAGCACGACCTCGCAGCCATCCACCACGTCCTGCGGCAGCGGCACGATATCGGGCACAGCAAAGACATGGCAGCCGGCCGTGATACCCGAGACGCAGCCGTTGCGCGAATCCTCGACCACGGCGCACTCCTCGGGGGCAAAGCCCGCGCGCTCGCAGGCGAGCAGATACATCTCGGGGTCGGGCTTGCCGTGCACGACGTCCTCGCCACAGGTCACCGTTTCAAACTTGTCAAAGAGGCCGACCATCTTAAGGTTGCG
>USFU01000239.1 GCA_900554135.1 uncultured Collinsella sp.
CCCACGCCGCGGACGGTGGTGATGTGCGCCGCGATCTGCGGGCCCACCTTGGAACGGATGCGTCGAATGTGCACGTCGACGGTACGCGTGCCGCCGCAGTACTCAAAGCCCCACACGCGGTGCAGCAGCACCTCGCGGCTGTAGGCACGGTTGGGATGCGTGGCCAAAAAGCTCAGCAGCGAGTACTCCATCAGCGTCAGGTCGATGGGCTCGTTATCGAGTGTCACCTGGTAGGTGGCCAGGTTGATCTCGAGGTTATCGATGTTGAGCACATCGTCGGCGGTGACGGTCTCCTCCTCGCCCATCAGGCGCTGCGCGCGAGCCTTGAGCTCGTTGGGCGTCGCCGTGGGGCACACAAAGTCGGCATGCGCGTGATTGGGCAGGCGCAGGGTACCGAGTGCTTCGTCGTCAACGATCACCAGCATGGGGACACCGCCGCGATCGTCAAGCCACTTGGCAATCTGATCGATGCGGTCGCTGCGGATGCCATCGGAATCGAGGATCAGCAGGTCAAAGTCATGCGCCGCAGTCGGCGAATCGGGAGTGGCCAGGCTCACCTCGACACCCAGGGTGGTCGTCAGGCTGCGGGCAAACTCATGGAAGCGCGTCGTGCGCGCCATGAACAGGGCACTCTTTTCGGACATATCGGCCTCCAAAGAAATGAGCTCAATCGTACTGGAACAAACCAGCGCGATTAGGAGTTCGCCAGGTAGTGCTTGATCTCCCACTCGGTAATCGTAGACTCAAACTTATGCCACTCGTCGCGCTTCTTTTTGAGGAAGAAGCTGTGGATGTGCTCGCCGAGAGCATCCTTCATAAACTGCGAGTCCTCAAACACGTCGAGCGCCTCTTTGAGCGAGCGCGGCAGCGGCGCGTAGCCGGCCTCGACCATCTGGCGGTCGGTAAGCTTGAGCGTCTCGGCCGTGGCCTCGGGCGGGAGTTCCAGCTTGCGCTCGATGCCGTCCAGACCAGCCGCCAGCGTGACGGCGTTGACCAGGTACGGGTTGGCCATGGGGTCGGGACTGCGCAGCTCGATGCGCGTGGACAGCGGCTTGCCGGGCTTGTAGACCGGGATGCGGACCATACTCGCGCGGTTGCGCAGGCCCCACGTGGCGTACTGCGGCACGGAGTCGCCACCCGTGGTGATGCGCTTGTACGAGTTGACCGTGGGGTTGGTGATGGCGCTGATCTCGCGCGCGTGCGCCAAGATGCCGGCCATGTAGTGCTTGGCGATTTCGGAGAGGTGGTACTTCTCGTCGTCCTCGCCCCAAAAGACGTTGTTGCCGTCGTGGTCGAACAGCGACTGATGCAAAAACATGGCGCTGCCGTCCTCGCCCGCCAACGGCTTGGGCATAAAGGAGGCGTGGCAACCGCTCTCGTAGGCCTGCTGCTTAATGATGAGCTTGGCCGTGGTGACGGCGTCGGACATGCTCAGGGCCTCGGCGTGACGCAAGCTCATGCCGTGCTGCGAGCGGCCGGCGGCGTGGAAGGTGTACTCCACGGGCACGGACATCTTCTCGAGCGTGAGGACCGTGTTGCGACGCAGGTCGCGGGCGGCATCGCTCACCGAAAGATCGAAGTAGCCCACGTTGTCGAGCGGCTCGGGGGTGTGCTCGTCGGGGAAGTAGTAGTACTCCAGCTCGGCGCCCACGTTGAGCAGATAGCCGGCCTTCTCGGCCTTGCGGAACATGCGGCGCAGGGCATCGCGCGGGTCGCCGGCAAACGGCTTGCGATCGGGAGTACACACGTCGCAGAACACGCGGGCGACGCCGTTGTGGCTCGGGCGCCACGGCAGGATTTGGAAGGTCGAAGCATCAGGGAATGCGAGCATGTCGGCTTCCTCGGGCGTGGCAAAGCCCTCGATAGCGGAGCCGTCAAAGCCAATACCCTCCTCAAAAGCGACCTCGAGGTCCTCGGGGCTAATGGCAAAGTTCTTGAGGCGGCCGAGAATGTCGACAAACCACAGACGCACAAAGCGGATGTCACGCTGCTCTACGGAGCGGAGTACGTAATCGATGTTCTGCTGGTTCATGTCGCTCCCCTTTCTTTCGGGCGGGTTTCGACTGGTCTATATCGCAGATACTATCGCAGAAAAATGTTTCCGCAGGGTTAAAGCGTATCAAGCGCTCAAAAAACGTG
>USFU01000240.1 GCA_900554135.1 uncultured Collinsella sp.
CGCCGGACCGTTGACGCCCAGCAGCATACCGAGCGCGATAAAGATGAGCAGGGTGGGGAAGGGGAGCTTTTTTCCGAGGGGTTTGATGGTCAGGCACAAAATGATGACGAGGCCGATAAAGAGAAGTATCTGGTTCATGGATGGTGTCCGCTCCTGGATGGTTGGCGTGGCACGGTCAGTTGTCTGCGGTTATTTGTACCCAAAGGTGGTGGGTTTATGGGTCTGGATTGCGGGTGTGCGCATTTTCGACACGAAGCGGAGGCGCGGGCGGCGCTGGTTGGGGCGCCGAGGCAGAGGACGTGGCGTGAGCGGTGCGGGTTGGCAGGCATGCGCTGGCGACCGTTGACGGCATGCAACCCTTTCCAGCTTTATTGCAACGGAGTACAATGGGTAACGTTTAAGTTCAACTTGAAGTTTTAGTTGCGGCTCCGGGCTTCGGCCGCAATGTAAAGAGAGGCGTTCCATGGCGATCTATGTGACATCCGATGCTCACGGGCACGTGCGTGCGCTTGATGAGGCCCTGTCTAAGATTTCGCTGACGTCCGACGATACGCTGTACGTGCTGGGCGACATGATCGATCGCGGGCCCGATCCGGTTGGCGTTATTAAGCTCGTGCGCTCGCTACCCAACGCCCGCGTGCTTAAGGGCAATCACGAGCAGATCATGCTCGATGCTATCATTGGCCAGGATCCGCTCGATGCCGAGACCTGGGATATCAACGGCGGTTGGACTACCCGTCAGCAGCTCAACGATATGGAATTTGAGGCGTACGAGGAGCTCGTGCGCTGGATGGCGACGTTGCCGCTCTACGCGGTGGCCGAGACTGACGAGCGTCCGTACCTGCTGGTGCATGCCGGCATCCAGACCGAGGCGGCGCGGGCGTTTTTGCTTGAACATGGGGTTGATTGTGCCGATGGTGCCGGAGCGGTTGGCGCCGATCGCGAACTACTGCAGCAGATGCTTGCCGTGCAGTCGTCCGATGACCTGCTGTGGATTCGCCATGGCTATTGGGATGCGCCGACGGGGCTGCTTTCTTCCGAGGGCAAGGGTCCGGTCGTGGTGAGCGGCCATACGCCAACGGTGTCGCTCGGGCGTTATTGCGAAGTGGGCGGCCTGGCGGGACTCGATGAGGAGTCGGGCCGCGGGCAGATCGTGCGCCTGGGCGGCGAGGACACCGCCGGCGTGCCCGATCGCATCGACATCGACTGCGCTGCCGCCACCGGCTCCGAGTTCGGCCGCGTCGGAATCCTGCGGCTCGATGATGGGGCTGAGTTCTACGCGAATATTCGCCCCGGGGAATAACGGCGCAAAGGGTAGCTAATTTGGGACGGGGCTTTTTTGACTACTTTCGGAGAGTAGCGCCTTTTTGCTCGGTAAGCGCTAGAAATGAGGAGCGCCTGCGTCCTCGGCGGCGCGAAAATGCTCGAAAAACCGTCGCAACGGAGTCAAACGACGTCGCGGCGGTTCTTTTTTTGGCTGCCCGCTGGCTAAGTGAGTAGACTTTTTTGGAAGTGCTGAGCAGCCATCATATTTGCCTCAACAAAACCGCAGGTAACAGACTTGTGCTTTGTTGGCGTAGTTGGGGATTCGGTAAAAGTCTACTCACTTAGTTTTGCGTGATGCATATTGTCCGCAACGAGACCCCAGCCGGGGTGATTCCACCGCGAATTCCGGTGGCCGGGGGCAGCTAATTAGGCGCCGTACGGGTTGCGGTCGCGTTCGATGCGTTGGCGGATGTGGGCGTACTCGATAATCAGCAGCACCAGCAGCAGGGCCATGATGGCTAGGTAGCTCACCACAGCGCCCATCAGACCCAGCAGCTTAATCAGGATTACTGGCAGCATCACGCTCACGGCAAAGCAAATCAGGTAGATCTTGGTGACGTCGCCGGCGTGGCGCAGCACCGTGATGATGGCGTAGATAAAGTCGATTGCCGCGGTGACGCCGCCGGCGACAACCATTAGCAGCGCCAGCGTGCGGTAGCGCTCAAAGTTAAGGCCGTACATAAAGCTCATGATGGGGATGCCGGGGCCTGCCATAAATGCGGCGCACGCTCCGGTGATGACCACGATCAGTGCCATAACGGCAACAATAATCAGGTCAAAGCGGCGACGCTTGCGCGGATTCGCCCAAATGCT
>USFU01000241.1 GCA_900554135.1 uncultured Collinsella sp.
GGCGGCTACGACTTTATGATCAACGAGGAGGGCACTAACCTGTCGCAGGGTCAGCGCCAGCTCGTGACCATCGCCCGTGCCATTTTGGCCGACCGCCCGGCGCTGATTCTGGACGAGGCGACCTCCAACGTTGACACTCGTACCGAGGAGCTTATTCAGCGTGCCATGGATACGCTGATGCAGGGCCGCACGAGCTTTGTCATCGCGCACCGCCTGTCCACGATCCGCAACGCCGACGTGATCTTGGTGATCCGCGACGGCGACATCGTCGAGAAGGGCACGCACGACGAGTTGCTCGCCCAGGGCGGCTTCTACGCCGACCTGTACAACTCGCAGTTCGACGAGGCGGCGTAGATACGGCCGCAGAGAAATGATGACGCCCGAGAACGGGGGCGCAGGACAACCTGCGCCCCCGTTTTGTGTCCTTCGAGCCTCGAAACGCCTTCCCTGGGACCTGATTGACGGCGCTTTCCAGACCCCGTGGGCAAAAAAGGACAAATATGAGTACTGTCACCTTTTTAGTAACAGCCAAAACCACCTCAAACGACCTCTTTGCGGCCTCTATACGCCTTCGAATTAATCAAAACGCCCGTTAGCAGGCTTCTGCGCGCCAACGTTAATGAACGTATTTTTCACTTTGTCTATTATCTCGCTAGACCGATATGTTACTAGGTTAGCAACCGTACTCATATTTGGCATTTTTTGCCCACGGGGTGTTTCCTGGGGAACCGACAACAGCCTTAGGGCCCCACGCGGCGCCACTCGCTCCCGGCATCCGCCGACGTCTCCCCAGATAAAGCCTGCCAAAATAAACCTGTCCCTTTTTGGCAGGTTTCGGGGTGACAAGGGCTTGCACTTTAGCGTGCGACAGCGGATAATTCCGGACACTCGACAATACGCTTATTGCTCTTTCTATAGATTGAGGAGGCCCCTATGGCCATGGAATTCAAACGCAAGTTGCCGATCCCCATGGAGATCCGCGAGGAAATGCCGCTTTCTGCCGAACTTACCGCCAAAAAGCAGGCATTTGACGCCGAGGTCGCCAAAGTCTTTACCGGCGAGGACGCACGCAAGGTGCTCATCATCGGCCCGTGCTCTGCCGACCGCGAGGACTCGGTACTTGAATACATGAACCGACTGGCCAAGACCGCCGAGGAGGTCAAGGACAAGCTCATCATCATTCCGCGCGTCTACACCAACAAGCCGCGCACCAAGGGCACCGGCTACAAGGGCCTTCTGCACAACCCCAACCCCGAGGCTCCCGACGACCTGCTCGAGGGCGTCAAGGCCATCCGCCATATGCACCTGCGTGTTATTGAGGAAACGGGCTTCTTCACCGCCGACGAGATGCTCTATCCGTCCAACTACCAGTACCTCGTTGACCTGCTGAGCTATGTTGCCGTGGGCGCACGCTCGGTCGAGAACCAGGAGCATCGTCTGGTGTCGAGCGGCATTTCGGTACCCGTCGGCATGAAGAATCCCACTGCTGGCTCTACCACCGTTATGCTCAACTCCATTTACGCCGCGCAGGCGCACCAGAGCTTCATCTTCCGCAACTGGGAGGTCGAGTGCGACGGCAATCCGCTCGCGCACGCCGTTATGCGTGGCTACATCGGTCTCGACGGTCGTACCTACCCCAACTACCACTACGAGCACCTGGAGCGCCTGGCCGAACGCTACACCGAGCACGCCGGCTATGCCAATCCGGCAGCGGTCATCGACTGCAACCACGACAACTCGGGTAAGCGCCCGCTTGAGCAGTATCGCATTTGCAAGGAGGTGCTCGACAGCTGCCGCCGCAACGAGTCCATCTCCAAGCTGGTCAAGGGCTTTATGATCGAGTCCTACCTGGAGGACGGTAACCAGCCGGTCGATGGCGGCGTCTTTGGCAAGTCCATCACCGACCCGTGCCTAGGCTGGGAAAAGACCGATTACCTCATCCACGAGATCGCGGAACGGATTTAGTTACGCGGTTTTACCAAACGCCGTAACGGCTCGACGCTGCGCGGGCCGCACCTGTACAATCTGACGTTCAACTTCAAGGGCGCGACCAGAAGGTCAGCGCCCTTTCGTTTCACGTCACCTTGTCTCAAATGC
>USFU01000242.1 GCA_900554135.1 uncultured Collinsella sp.
CTCGAGCCCATAGTACTCAATGCCAGCATCAAGCGTGCCCAACATAGCAGGGGAAAAGTCAGCAGCAATCACAGGATGCCCAGCCTGAGCAAGCGGAATGGCAATCGACCCAGCCCCACACCCCATATCAAGCACCGACTCGCCAGGCTTTAACGCCAACAGCTTTATAAAATCCCGGGCATACGGAGCAGTCTCAAGCGGCCGAAAATGCCGAGCCCGCTTATCCCATTCAAAAGAATCATCAGCCCGCCACCGACCAGCCTGCAAGCGCATCCATTCGCCATTCCAATCAGCAGAAAGAAGCTCAGAGCGAGCATCCCCATCAGTCACGGGCCAACCTCCTAGCAACAAAAAAGCGACTCCTCCCAAAAGAAGAGCCGCAACCAGCATATATCAGAAAGAACCGATCCAACGCCAAACCGCCATACCAGCAAAGTAGGGCAGAAGCGAAGCGACTGCCAAAGGGATAGAACTCAACCGAGGTCCCGTTGTGCGGGAGCCCCGCCGCCGGGCGGCAGACATATAAGGTCGATCGCGAGTTCCGCACGAGCCGGAGAGCACTTAATGTGCTCTCCGTGCGAGTCAGGACTGTCCGAGCAGGCGACCTTATATATTTGCCCTTCCCGGGGTTCCTCGCCTCGTATCCCTGGGCTAGTTCTTGAGCGAGTTCAGCGGTGCCGGGAAGCGTCCACCACGGTGGGCAAGCACGGTGCCGGCGTTGGGGTTCACCGGCATGATGGGCGCACGGCCGAACAGGCCGCCGTACTCGACGCAGTCGCCCACGCCCTTGCCGATGGCGGGAATCACGCGGACGGCCGTGGTCTTGTTGTTGATGACGCCGATGGCCATCTCGTCGGCGATGATGCCGGCGATGGTCTCGACCGGGGTGTCGCCGGGGATGGCGATCATGTCCAGGCCAACGGAGCACACGCAGGTCATGGCCTCGAGCTTCTCGAGCGAAAGCGCGCCGGCCTCGACGGCGGCGATCATGCCGGCGTCCTCGGACACGGGGATGAAAGCGCCCGAGAGACCGCCCACGCTGGAGCTGGCCATGACGCCGCCCTTCTTGACGGCATCGTTGAGCATGGCGAGCGCGCAGGTCGTGCCCGGGCCACCGCAGGTGCCCACGCCGATGATCTCGAGAATGCGGGCAACGGAGTCGCCGATGGCAGGCGTGGGGGCCAGCGACAGGTCGACAATGCCCTTCTCGACACCCAGACGATGGGCGGCCTCGCGGCTCATGAGCTCGCCGGCACGGGTGATCTTAAAGGCGGTCTGCTTAATCTTCTCGGCGACTTCCATCATCGATGCGGAATCGGGCAGCGTCTCCAGGGCTGCGGCCATAACGCCGGGGCCCGAGACGCCTACGTTGATGACGGCGTCGGCCTCGCCACCGCCGTGGACGGCGCCCGCCATAAACGGGGAGTCCTCGACCATGTTGGCAAAGCAGACAAACTTGGAAGCGCCGACGGAATCCTGGTCGGCCGTGAGTTTAGCGGCATCGATGATGGTCTGGGCGGCCATGAGCACGGCATCCATGTTGATACCGGCGCGCAGGCTGGCGACGTTGACGCTGGAGCAGACGCGGCTCGTGGTGGCGAGCGCCTGGGGGATGGACTGGATGACGCGGTGGTCGGCGTCGCCGATGCCCTTCTGGACGAGCGCGGAGAAGCCGCCCAGGTAATCGATGCCGAGCGTCTCGGCCGCGCGGTCGAGGGCGTGCGCGATGGGGGTGAGGTCCTCATCCTTGCAGCACGCGGCGATCTGGGCCACCGGGGTGACGGAAACGCGCTTGTTGACGATGGGGATACCGTACTCGCGCTCGAGGTTCTCGGCGGTCTCGACCAGATGCTCAGCCGTGTGCGTCACGTGGTCGTAGATCTTCGTGCACATGCGGTCGAGGTTCTCGTCACCGCAACCCATGAGCGAAACACCCATGGTGATGGTCCTGATGTCGAGGTTCTGCTCCTCAACCATGCCGCGGGTTTCCGCGATTTCTGCGGGCGTGATCGCCATCCTTGCGCTCCTATCTGCCAAAACGAGCATAGTCTTTTCTATTCTAACGTGCCGCACGTGCCAAGTGGCGC
>USFU01000243.1 GCA_900554135.1 uncultured Collinsella sp.
GGCGCCAGCAGCAGCGCAAAGCCGCAGAACCAGGAGTGGGTGGGCAGGCAGTTGTAGGTGTAGCAGAAGTTCCAGATATCGTAGGCGATGATGTAGACCCAGGTCATGTCGGGCCACAGCATGTCGGTTTTGTCCTCGGAGGCGTAGACGCTCCACCAACCGGTCATGCAGAAGATGTTGATGATACCGGCGATGCCGTTGAACACGTTGTTCCAGCCGGCCAGCTGCGTAGCACCTTCGGAGGTGACCCAGGTGGACTCGCCCAGGACAAAGAAGTGATAGGCGCTCTCAAAGTCGGATACGACGGCGATCATGATGTTGATGGCGACGATCACAAACGGCCACGCGCGGAACCAATGCGCCTTGCCGATCTTGCCCCACTGGTACTTAATGGCAATGAAGCCCCAGCAACCGGCCAGCGCCGCGTATACCTTGGCGTAGTGGAACCAGCTGTTCTGGTACACATGGGTGGGGTTGGTGAGCGCCCACTCGGCACCCTGCGAAACGCCGATGGCGATGGCGACGCAGTAGATGGTCATGGCCAGCGGAGCCACGCCAAAGATGATTGCCGCGCCGAGCTTAGTGCGGCGGCCGACCTCGTTGAGCACGATGAGGCCAATAAAGACCATGGCCCAGCCGGCCCAGTGGATAAGGGTATCGCTACCCCAAACATCGAACAGCATGCTGCTCTCCTTTCACACGCCCGCGGCCCCTCTTCTGATCGCGGGCAGTTTGGCCAAATGTCGTCAGTTCTGGGGCTTGCGCTCCGGGTACTTGGCGGTATAGCCCTCGATGTGGAGTGTCGAGGCGATGATTTCCTTGACCGTCTCGTCGGGCACATCGGGGTGCGTGCGGATATACATCAAAAGACCCATGATGAGGGTGTAGAACGTTTCGTAGACATGGTCGATGCGCAGCTCGTGGTGGGCGACAAAATCCACCACGGTGGTGTCGCAGATATACTGCGCCACACGCTGGACCACGTTGTGCAAAAAGCCGCCGTAGAGCGCGCCGCTGCTTGAAGTGAGCGTGCTCGGCAGCTCGTGGCCGCTGGCGACCAGGCGCTTAAAGAGCGGGGCGACGGTGTCGAGCGCGCCTTCGATATCGCCGACGGTGCGGTTGGCATTCCACTGCTCGAGCTCGGAGATAAAACCGTCGATTGCCTCGTCCATGACGGCGGTGACGGCGGCGTCCATATCGGCAAAGTAGTGGTAGAACAGCGAGCGCGTGCAGCCGGCTCGTTTGGTCACGGCTGATACCGAAAGGTGGGATACGCCCAGCTCGGAGCTTACGGTGCGCACGGCATCGAGGATCTCGCGGCGGCGTTTGTCGCCCGTCAGGCGCTTTGCTGCGTTATCGGCGGTCGTCGCCGCATCGATGGCAGGAGTGGCATCGACCACGGAGACGTTTGCCGTGTTGTTGCTCATGCGCTTGCCGCCTTTCATCCTCTTTTGCCCAACCGTTCGCCTAACAGTCTTGAATATTGTTGACGGTTCGTCAATACTATTTTTGACACAATGTCAACAATGGCGGGTGAACGGCATGGGGGCATGCTTGGCCTGCAAAAAAGAGGGGCGCTGCAGTCTCGCCGGGCTGCGGCAAGAGAAGGGACAACCATGATTCTCAACGGACCGGGAATTAGCTATACCGAGCCCGACATCGGTGCGGAGTTTGTGCCGCCGATACCGGAGCATCCGCGCGCGGCCATCGTCAAGCTGTGCGAGCACTGCACCAACCGCCTGCTTCATCGCGACGAGCTGCTGGGCTACGAGTACTGGTCGTTTGCCGAGGCCGCGACCGACGAGCAGGCCGAAGTGCTCTGCAAGATGAAGATGCGCCGTCCCTACACGCTGCCCGAGATGGTCAAGCTTACCGGCATGCCCGAGGCCCAGATCGAGAAGATGCTCGACGATATGAGCTACACGGGCCTGCTCGAGTACAACTGGGAAAATCCCGAGCGCGCCAAGCAATGGGTGCTGCCCATGCTGGTGCCGGGTTCTGCCGAGTTCCTCAACATGCGCGTGAGCCAGCTCGAGGAGCACCCGGTCTACGCCAAGTTCTTTGAGCAGGCGTCCAA
>USFU01000244.1 GCA_900554135.1 uncultured Collinsella sp.
ACTGGTCTATATCGCAGATACTATCGCAGAAAAATGTTTCCGCAGGGTTAAAGCGTATCAAGCGCTCAAAAAACGTGGGCGCGGAGGCCGTTGCGAATGAGCGGCTAGCGTTCAGATTCGGAGACAATTTGTCTACAGGCTCGTTCCAGCGCAGGGAACTCCATCGTCACTGCATCCCAAACAACCGAGCGGTCGACATTGCCGTAATCATGCGCAAGATAATTTCTCATGCCGATAATTCCACGCCACTCAATTTCGGGATGAAGCCGCTGCGAGCGTTCTGACAACTTGCCCGCTTCTTCCGTCACCCTAAGCGCACACATCAAAAGGGAGTCCGCCAACGCCCTCGTCCGCACGTCATTTGCATGCAGAAACTGGTCCTCGGTGATACCAAAGGCCTTGATGCGCTCGTTCGTTTCAGAGATGGCATCCAAGACCTCTTGGGCGCGGAGACAGTCTGACTTACGCGCGATCATAAAGGATCACTCCTTCGCGCTCGATTACCGCGGCAAGATCGCCATCAAGATCGTCACTCGAAACGAGGTCGACCTGCCTCCCGGTTTCTTTGCGCACCGCCTCGCCAAACGCCGACAACGCGAAAAGACCAAAGCCCTGCTCGCGATCAACTTCGAGACGCAAGTCAATATCACTATCGGCACGTGCCTCGCCACGGGCATACGAACCAAAAAGAATCACGGTTTTGATGGCGGGAATCGAGCTGGCTGCCTCGCGGACGGCGGACTCAATCTGGGCAGGGTCCAAAATGCCCGCCGAGGCGCTTTCGCTCGCAGGGCTTTTACCGAGTGAAGGAACAAACGGCAGCGAGCGCTCGCGCAGCATCTGTCTCATAAACATGTTGACCGCAACAGACGAAGTCATGCCAAGTTCTTCGCACAGCTCGGCAAATGAATCTTTAATTGACGAGTCCACTCGCACACTCAACACAGACGCAGCCATGGATACCTCCTGTATGACATTGTCTATATATTATCACACAGATTAGCGCGAGGTCGAAGCGCGGTGTTCGATGTGGCCGGGGATCTCGATGCGCTTGGGGGCGAGCTTTGCGGCATCGCCCACCGTAGTGGTAACGATGTCGATGCGTTCGGACAGACGCTCGACTACGCGCTCGGCAATGGTGAGGGTGTCCTGCGCGGCCGTGGTCACACCGCCAAAGAGCACGTGGTTCCAGGGGTAATCGTCAAACGTCGCAATCTTGAGGCCAGCCGGCAACGAGGGGCCGAGCTGGGCCAGCGCCTCGGTCAGACGCAGGAAAACCAGGCCGTTGACGGCAATGAGGCCGAGCTTTTTACCCGCATAGCCGCGGATGGTCTCGTCCAGGCGACTGACACCCTCGACGCCACCATCGGCCAGGGTGACGACCTCACCCGCAAGGCCGCGTCGCGAAAGTTCGTCGACAAAGGCCTCGGCGCGCTCGCGACGCACGGGGCTGTCGTCGCTTGCCTCGGTGAGCAGGCACAGGCGCTCGCCGCCCGCGACAGCCAAGGCGTCTACCAGGCCGGCGACCAGCTCGCGGTTGTTAGAGGTCACCAGATCGACACCGCCGGCGGCAATATCGCGGTCGAGCAGCACGACGGGCAAGCGTCCCGCTGCCGCGGCGATCGCCTCGTCATTGCCGCCGCAGGTGTTGACGACCAGGCCGTCCACGCCGGCATCGATAAGTCTGGTGAGTGACTCTGCTTCCTTGGCGGAATCATTGCCGCTAATGGCCGTCATGAGCGAGCAGCCACGCGCGGCGGCGCTGGCGGAAAGCCCTTCGAGCATGGCGCTGGAGAACGGGTTAGCAATGTCGGCCAGAATCACGCCGATGAGGTTGGTGCGCGAGCTGCGCAGGTTGCGCGCGGCGGCACGTGGGCGATAGCCAGTGCGCTCGATAACCGCCGCGATGCGCGCGCGAGTTTCCTCGGTCATCTGCCCGGGGCGGTTGTTGAGATAGCGCGAGACCGTGGCCGGGCTCACACCTGCCTCGGCGGCAATGTCCTTGATTCTCATCTGCGCCATAGCGCACCCCGTTTCCCAATTGTCGGCAGTCTGAGCCAT
>USFU01000245.1 GCA_900554135.1 uncultured Collinsella sp.
AAGGTCTGCGAATCTTGTATTACGAACATCTGTGCGCGTCGAGTGCGCTAAACTCATCGTCAGTGTGATTTGAAGCTATAGGAGGCAAGGAGCTTCCATGTCTGATTCTTCTATCGTTATTCGCGGCGCGCGCGAGCATAACCTGCGCAATATCGATGTTTCCATTCCGCGTGACCAGCTCGTGGTCATAACCGGTCTTTCCGGATCGGGCAAGAGCTCGCTGGCGTTTGACACCATCTATGCCGAGGGCCAACGTCGTTACGTCGAGAGCCTTTCGAGCTACGCACGTCAGTTTTTAGGCCAGATGGACAAGCCCGATCTGGACTCGATTGACGGCCTGTCGCCGGCCGTGTCGATCGATCAGAAGACGACGTCCAAAAACCCGCGCTCGACGGTGGGTACCGTAACCGAGATCTATGACTACCTGCGCCTGCTGTTTGCTCGCGTGGGCACGCCGCACTGCCCCGAGTGCGGCCGCGTCATTGAGCGTCAGACGACCGACCAGGTCGCCGATAAGGTGCTGGCGGCGGGGGAGGGCCGTCGCGCATTTGTGCTGGCGCCGGTGGTTCGTGGGCGCAAGGGCGAGTATGCCAAGCTGTTTGAGGACTTGCGCGCGGAGGGCTTTAGCCGTGTGCGCGTCGACGGCGAGGTGCGCTCTCTTGACGATCCCATCGATCTGGACAAGAAATTCAAGCACGATATCGAGGTCGTGGTCGACCGTATCGTGATTCGAGAGAACTCCCTGGGTCGCATTGCCGAGTCCGTTGAGCAGGCGACGGCACTGGCGCACGGTAACGTGAACGTGTACATGCTGCCCGACCGCGACGCTCCCGAGGGAACCGAGGGCGAGCTGCTGGAGTATTCGCTGGCACTGGCGTGCCCGGAGCACGGGCATTCCATCGACGACCTGCAGCCGCGCGATTTCTCATTCAACGCGCCCTATGGTGCATGTCCCGAGTGCGATGGCCTGGGCTTTAAAAAGACAGTCGATGCCGAGGCGCTGATTGAAGACCCCTCAAAGTCGATTGCCGACGGAGTCTTTGGCAGCCTGTTCGGCAATTCCAACTATTATCCGCAGATCTTTGCCGCGGTCTGCAAACACTTTAAGGTGAGTGCCGATACGCCATGGGAGGACCTGCCCCCGCGGGTGCGTCGTGCGTTTTTGGATGGCATGGGCGACACGAAGATTTCGGTCGACTATCAAAAGCTCGATGGGCGTCGCAGCCAGTGGGACACTAAGTTCTCGGGCGTGCGCAACATCCTGTACGAGCGCTACAACGAGACGACGAACGAGAACACCAGGGCTCGCTTGGAGAAATACATTCGCGAAGAGCCATGTTCGAGCTGTCACGGTGCTCGCCTGCGTCCCGAGATGCTTGCCGTCACCGTGGGCGGCAAGTCCATTTACGATGTCTGCTGCCTGTCGTGTCGCGAGTCGCTCGAGTTTTTTGAGGGCCTGGAGCTTACCGAGCGTCAGCAGTTTATCGGCGGGCGCATCGTCAAGGAAATCCTGGAGCGCCTGCGTTTTCTGGTCGATGTCGGACTCGACTATCTGACGCTTGATCGCGCCTCGGCGACGCTTTCCGGCGGCGAGGCCCAGCGTATTCGCCTGGCAACGCAGATCGGCGCCGGCCTCATGGGCGTTCTGTACATTCTGGACGAGCCGTCGATCGGCCTTCACCAACGCGATAACGAGCGCCTGATCAAGACGCTCGAGCGCTTGCGCGATATCGGTAATACCGTTATCGTCGTCGAGCACGACGAAGATACAATTCGCGCTGCCGACTACGTGATCGATATGGGTCCCGGTGCGGGCGTTAACGGCGGACACGTGGTCGCTGCAGGAACGCCTGCCGATATCATGGCGTGCCCCGATTCCATGACGGGTGCTTATTTGACCGGCAAGCGGATGATCCGCGTGCCCGATGAGCGCCGCAAGCCCGGCCGCGGCTGTCTTAAGATCACGGGCGCCCGCGCCAACAACCTCAAAAACGTTACCGCCAAGATTGAGTTCGGTACGCTCACAGTCGTTACCGGTGTTTCGGGATCGGGCAA
>USFU01000246.1 GCA_900554135.1 uncultured Collinsella sp.
CGCACCATCTACGTCGTCGTTAGCAAGCTTGGACAGCAGCGCCGCGACCTGTCCGCGCTGCTCGATGTAGAAGTAATTGGAGACATGCATGAGCTTTTTGGTCTGCGCCTCGAGCGCCGAGAGCACAGCCGGGTCGCCATGACCTAGGCTGCACACGCCGATGCCGGCAAGAAAGTCGAGGTACTCACGGCCATCGTCGCCGGTGAGCTTCATGCCGTGACCCTCGACAAACTCGACCGGAGAGCGACCAAAGGTATGCATAACGTAATGGGATTCGAGCGATTGTTGAGTTGCAAGTGACATGGGATGCCTTTCGTTGGGCGCCGTACGGCGCAGGGCTATGGGTGCAGGGACGCGACGACCGCGGGTCAGCTAGACCGTCTGGAGCTTCTCGACCTCGTCGAGGTTCTCGGTCAGGCGCGCCGCAAACGTCGAAAGCGGATGCGGATGCGTATCGAACTCGTAGGCCGTCTCGGTGGAGTGGATCACGGTACCGACGCCAGCATCGGTCAGCAGCTCCAGCAGCAGCGAGTGCGGCGTCGTGCCGTTGATGATGTGGGCGCGAAATACGCCACCAGCAAGCGCGTCGACGGCGGCGCGCAGCTTAGGGATCATGCCCTTGTCGACCTCGCCGCCGTAGAGCATCTCATTGACCTCGTCGAGCGTCAGGTTGGAGATCAGCGAATCCTTGTCGCTAAAGTCCTTGTACAGACCGTCGACATCGGTCAAAAAAATCGCCTTGTGCGCATGAAGCGCCGCCGCAACAGCACCGGCGGCGGTATCCGCGTTGATGTTGAAGAAGCCACCGTCCTCCCCCGCCGCGACCGTGGCGATAACGGGAATGTACTCGCTGTCGAGCAAACGCTCGATATAGTCGGTGTTGACGTGCGTGACCTTGCCTACGCGGCCGAGCTCTGGGTCGAGTGGCTCGGCAATAAGGGTACCGGCGTCGCTGCCGGACACGCCCACGGCCAGGTTGCCATGCTGGTTGAGCGCCGCGACCAGCTCCTGATTGACCTTGCCGCCCAGTACCTCGCGCACGATATCCATGGTGGCAGGCGTAGTCACGCGCTGGCCGTTCTTAAACTCGACGGGGATGTCGTAGTGGCTGAGCGCCTCGTTGATGGCCTTGCCGCCGCCGTGCACGATAACAGGGCGCATACCGATAATCTTGAGCAGGACGATGTCGCTCATCACGTCACGACGCAGCTGCTCGTCGACCATGGCGGCACCGCCGTACTTGATAACGACCGTCTTACCGGTCAGGTTCTTAATCCACGGCAGCGCCTCGAACAGCAGCTGCGCGGTAACTTCGTTGGATTCGCTCGAGCGACAATCGCGTGCGAACTTCATAGTCTGCCTCGTCTTTCGTGTAGCTATCGCGCCGCACCTCGTTGCCCGCGATTGCAGCGGGGCGCGCGGCACATCGGGAGTCTAGGAACGGTAGTCGCCGTTAATGGAGATGTACTCGCGCGTGAGGTCGCAAGTCCACACGGTGGTCGCCGCGTCCCCTGCGCCCAGGTCTGCCGAGATCACAATCTCGGGCGCCTCAAAACGTCGCAGGGCTTCGTCCTCATCGAAGGGAACCGTCAGGCCATCGCGACAGACAGGCATACCCATCATGTCGATGGACACATCTTCTTGGTTAAACTGCACGCCGCACTTACCGAGCGCCATGGCAACGCGGCCCCAGTTGCAATCGTGGCCGGCGATGCAGGTCTTGACGAGCGGCGAGTTGGCGACAGCACGAGCGGCGATATCGGCCTCCTCGTCGTTGGCGGCGCCGGTGACATTAACCGTCACGAGCTTGGATGCGCCCTCGCCATCTGCGGCGATGTTGCGCGCCAGGCTCTCGCACACCTCATGCACGGCAAAGGCTAGCTCGTCGAAGGCGTCAGAGCCCTCGACAATAGGCTCGGCATCTGCGGCAGCAGCGCCGGAGGCAAGCATGATGCAGGTGTCGTTAGTCGAGGTGTCGGAATCGACCGTTACCTTGTTGAAGGTCTGCTTGACGGT